>NZ_BAAAKJ010000247.1:17045-39127 GCF_039527695.1 Kitasatospora putterlickiae | reverse complement strand
CGCGGGACCGCCAGGTCCCGCGAGCGCCGACGGGTTCCCGGGTGCGGGGGCCGTGATCTGTGCTCGGCGGGACGGTTGAAGCCCGCCGGCGCCGTGGAGTAGCGGCCCGGGTGGGGGCGTTCGGCGGGCGGATCGGGGGCTGGGTTCGTAGGCTCGACGCATGGCTGATGCGTACGCGGGCCGCCGGGAGCGGTTGCGGGAGCACTGCGGTGCGTCCGGGGCCGACGCGGCGCTGATCACCCGGGCGGCGAACGTGCGGTACCTCACCGGGTGTCCGCCGTGCGGGGCGACGCTGCTGCTGACCCGGGACCGGGCGGTGCTCGCGCTGCCGGACGACCTGCCGCCGGACGACACCGGGGAGCATCTGATCGCCCCCGACGTCACCCGGCTGCCGGTGCCGGCCGGGACGGACACCGCGCTGGCCGCGGCCTCCGCGGTGGCGCGGCTGGGGGTGGCCGGGCTCGCGGTGGAGGAGCACGACCTGACGGTCACCCGGCACCGGGCGGTGGCCGGGCTGGCCGAGCGGGTGCGGCTGGCGGACGTGGGCCAGGCGGTCGAGCGGCTGCGGGTGGTCAAGGACGAGCACGAGATCGCCGATCTGCGGATCGCCGCGGAGATCGCCGACCAGGCGCTCGGCGAGCTGCTGGAGTCGATCCTGGTCGGGCGCACCGAACGGCACCTGGCGATGGAGCTGGAGCGCCGGATGATCGACCACGGCGCGGACCGGGCGGCCTTCCCGGTCTCGGTCGGCACCGGCAGCCATTCCGGCCAGCAGGCCCACCAGCCCACCGACCGGCGGGTGGAGGAGGGCGACTTCCTGACCGTGGTGCTCGGCGCGCGGTACCGCGGCTACGGCGTCTCCACCGCCCGGACCTTCGTGATCGGCGCGGCCCCCGCGCCCTGGCAGGTCGAGCTGCACCGGCTGGTGTTCCGCGCCCAGCGGGCCGCGCGGGAGGCGCTCGGGCCGGGGGTCGAACAGTGCGTGCCCGACCAGTCCGCGCGGGAGATCCTCCGGGCCGCCGGGCACACCGAGGGCTCCCCGCACCCGATCGGCCACGGCATCGGGCTGGAGATCAGGGAGGCGCCGCGCCTCGGTCCCACGGACATGGGTAAACTGGACAGCCGCGTGCCGGTCACCGTCGGCCCGGGGGTCCACCTCCCGGGGCGGGGCGGGGTCCGGATCGAGGACACGCTCGTGGTGCGCCCCCTGGACGAGGGTGGGCCCGAGCTGCTCACCATCACCACCAAGGAGCTCCTCGCCCTGTGACGCAGGTGTGCCACAGGACGCGATCCCTTGGTTCCTTGACAGCTATATCCAGGAGTAAGTGCGCCCGTGGCTTCCACGAACGATCTCAAGAACGGCATGGTCCTCAAGCTGGAGGGCGGCAAGCTCTGGTCCGTCGTCGAGTTCCAGCACGTCAAGCCCGGCAAGGGCCCGGCCTTCGTGCGTACCAAGCTCAAGGAGGTCCTGACGGGCAAGGTCGTCGACAAGACCTTCAACGCGGGCACCAAGGTCGAGACCGCCAACGTCGACAAGCGCACCATGCAGTTCTCGTACAAGGACGGCGAGAACTTCGTGTTCATGGACATGGACACCTACGACCAGCTGGCCATCGAGCCGGCCGTCGTGGGCGACGCCGCCAAGTACCTGCTGGAGGGCTTCGACGCGCTCGTCGCCGTGAACGAGGGCGCGGTGCTGTACATCGAGCTCCCGGCCGCGGTCGAGCTCGTCATCGCCGAGACCGAGCCGGGCGTCCAGGGCGACCGCTCCACCGGTGGCACCAAGCCGGCGAAGCTGGAGACCGGCGCCGAGATCCAGGTGCCGCTCTTCATCACCACCGGCGAGAAGGTCAAGGTCGACACCCGCGACGGCAGCTACCTCGGCCGGGTGAAGTAAGTCCGTGTCGTCCGCACGCACCAAGGCCCGTACGCGAGCCTTCCAGATCCTGTTCGAGGCCGACCACCGCGGGGTCGGCCCGCTGACGGTCCTCGCCGACTGGGTGGCCCGGGCCCGGGAGCCCAAGCCGGACGAGGGCACCCCGCAGGTCGGTGAGTACACCATGGAGCTGGTCGAGGGTTACGTCCAGCACGCCCGCCGGATCGACGAGCTGATCTCGCAGTACGCGGTCGGCTGGACGCTCGACCGGATGCCGATCGCGGACCGCAACGTCCTGCGGCTCGGCGCGTACGAGCTGATCTGGGAGGACCGGGTCCCCGACGCGGTCGTCCTGGACGAGGCCGTGGAGATCGCCAAGGAGTACTCCACCGACGACTCCCCGGCGTTCGTCAACGGCCTGCTGGCCCGCTTCCTGGAGCTGAAGCCCAGCATCCGCCGCTGACCCCGCGCCCAGCGCGCCCAGCGCCCCGACGGCCGTCGGACCGGAAATCGGTCCGGCGGCCGTCGTGCGTGGTCGCCCGGTCGGCGTAAGGTGGCCTCTACTCGCCAGTAACCCGGCGCGCCGGCGGCCCGTGCCCGTCGGCGACCCACCGCAGCGAAGGGCAGGCCACCCCCATGACCACGGCGTTCCGCAGCGAGTTCGACCAGGGCATCGCGCTCACCGCGCACCCCGAGGAGCCCGGCCGCTACGACGGCGAACTC
Source organism: Kitasatospora putterlickiae (assembly GCF_039527695.1). Lineage (NCBI taxonomy): Bacteria > Bacillati > Actinomycetota > Actinomycetes > Kitasatosporales > Streptomycetaceae > Kitasatospora > Kitasatospora putterlickiae. The sequence continues at coordinate 36,528 of NZ_BAAAKJ010000247.1, read as the reverse complement.
GGCGGCGGCTGGCAGATCGGCGGCGGCGTCAACGGCGGACTGCTGCTGGCCGTGGCCGGCCACGCGCTCTCGCTCGCGCACACCGCCCGCCCCGAGGGCGCCGGCCACGCCGACCCGGTCTCGATCAGCGGCTACTACCTCTCCGCCGCCACCCCCGGTCCGGCCACCGTGCGCACCGAGGTGATCCGCACCGGCCGTTCGCTGTCCACCGGCACCGCCGCGCTCAGCCAGGACGGCGTGGAGCGGCTGCGGGTGGTCGCCACCCACGGCGACCTCGCGGCCCTCGACGGCGAGGTGCGCACCAGCGCCGTCCCGCCGCGGCTTCCTCCGCCGGAGCAGTGCATCGGCGTCGAGCACGCACCGAAGGAACTGCTCATCCAGGCCGCCCTGCTGGAGCGCTTCGACCTGCGGCTCGACCCGGCCACCGTCGGCTGGGCGCTCGGCCGGCCCTCCGGCACCGGCCGGATCCAGGGCTGGTTCCGGCTCGCCGACGGCCGCACCCCCGACCCGCTGCTGCTCCTGCTGGTCGCCGACGCGCTGCCGCCGGTCACCTTCGACCTCGGGATGCCGGGCTGGGCGCCGACCGTCGAGCTCACCGTGCACCTGCGGGCCAAGCCCGCGCCGGGCTGGCTGCGGGTGGTCCACGCCACCCGGAACCTGGCCGGCGGGTACTTCGAGGAGGACGCCGAGGTCTGGGACGAGAGCGGTCGCCTGGTCGCCCAGTCCCGCCAGCTCGCGAGGACGCCGCGCTAGGGCGGGCCGTGCGTGTGCGGGTGACCGTGCGGGGCGGGCGTGAGCGGGCGTGTGCGGTGAGTGATGGGTGCGCCGTGCGCGGGGCGGATGCGCGGGGCGCGGGCGGCGGGCCGCACAACCGTGCGTGACTCCGCACATCCGATTCACCCTCGGTTACAGTCCTGTGACACGTCGTACGTGTGCGCCACGCGGGGCTGGGGAGGACAAGGTCGGCGATACCACCCGCCGCCGACCCGCCCGCCCGTCCGAGGAGCCCCGATGAGCCGCAACGGCCGCGCCCGCCGCACCCCCGACTGCACCGCCGCGGGCTCCCGCCCCCGGGCCCGCTCGCGGGCGGCGGCCGACCGCGACGGGGCCTGCGAGCGGCAGCGGGCCGAGGGCGCCGGACAGGCCTTCGTGATCGGCGTGCTCACCAGCCCCGCGGACTTCGAGCAGGCCCGGGCCTGGCGGCTGTCCGACGCGGCCGACCACGAGCAGTACCTGGAGGAGACCGCCGGGCTGCTCGCCGACGCCCGCCGCCGCTTCGACACCGTCCGGGCGCGGATGTTCCACCCGCAGGACTTCGCCGAGTTCTGCCTGCTGCACGGCCTCGACCCGGCCGAGCCCGCCGCCCGCGACCGCTATCTGGTCAACCCGGCGCTGCGCACCCAGCTGCTCGCCTATCAGGGCGAGGAGCTGGCCGGCGACTTCGTCCCCCGGCTGGTCCGGGCCCGCGAGAACGGCCTGACCCTGCGCCACGCCGACCTGCTGCTCGACGGCCGGCTGTACGGGGAGCGCGACGACGTGGTGGCCGGCGCCTACGAGCGCGGCGCCGAGGTGTTCCGCCGGATGCTGCTCGGCGCCGGCAGCGGGGTCTACGAGCTGCGCCTCTCGGTGGACGCGCCGGGCGGGCCGCTGGCCGCGGCCGCCCGGGTGCTGCAGTGGGAGGACGGCGTGGTCCGGATCAACGACGAGGACCTGGAGCTGCTCTGCGCGGTGCTCTGCGCCGGGCTGGCCCGCGAGCTGCCCGGCCTCGCGGTGCTGCACGGCGCCCAGGGCAGCGCGGCGACCTGCGGGGAGTACCGGCCGACGGCCTGGGCCTGGGCCAGTGAGGGCCGGGTCTGGGCGCCCGCCGCCGGGCCGGTGCGGCTGGACGGGGTCGCCGCCGAGCCGGGCTACCGGCTGGAGACGGTCTGCTGACCGTTCCGCGGGCCGCCCCGTCGGCCGTCCTGCCATCCGTCCTGCCGGCGGTCCGGCGAGCGCCACGGCGCGGTACCCGCGAGGGGTGCCGCGCCGTGACGTTTCTGCTGGTGTCCGCCGTCCCGCGGGGGACCGGCGGGAGCCGGTGCGGCGAGCCTCAGCCCGCCTCCTCCTCGCGCACCGCGCGGCGCGCGTCGGGGTTGAGCACGCCCCAGGAGATCAGCTGCTCGGTGAGGATCGACGGCGACTGGTCGTAGATCACGGCCAGCGTGCGCAGGTCGTCCTGGCGGATCGACAGCACCTTGCCGTTGTAGTCGCCGCGCTGGCTCTGGATGGTCGCCGCGTAGCGCTGCAGCGGGCCGGCCTTCTCGGACGGCACCTGGGTCAGTCTCTCCAGGTCGAGGACCAGGCGCGGCGGCGGCTCGGCCGCGCCGCCGGGCGTCCCGCCGGGCAGCAGCTCCTGCACCGGGACCCCGTAGAACTCCGCCAGTTCGGCCAGCCGCTGCACGGTGACCGCACGGTCGCCGCGCTCGTACGAGCCGACGACGACTGCCTTCCAGCGCCCCTGGGACTTCTCCTCGACACCGTGCAGGGAGAGTCCCTGCTGAGTGCGGATGGCTCGGAGCTTGCCTCCGAGCTGCTTCGCGTAGTCGCTGGACATTGATCTCCCCGGACGAGATTGCTTCGCGTTCAGTGGTGGGTCACGGGCGATTGCCGACGCCGTTACCGGTGGGTTCGACGTCCGTCTCGTAACTCACTGTGAGGTTACGTAGAGTGAGGTAGTTGCGTCAAGCCGAATGGGGCAGTCGTGCGAATGGCCCGCATCACCGGTGCGTCCGGCGCGTGAACCCGGGGAAGCGGAATGATGGCCGTCGGTTGGCCGAAAAAGGCGCTGGTAGGATGACCTGAGCCCACGCCGCAGTCCGGCGGGGCGTTCCAGACATCCTTTAAGGCCCGTCCCGTGAGGCGGGGAAGGAGGTCCGCTTCGGCATGACCGCACACCAGGAATCCGCGCCGCGGCCGCCGCACCAGGTGCTGGACGGCACGGACATCGCCCGGGTCATCACCCGGATAGCGCACGAGATCGTCGAGCGCGCCAAGGGCGCCGAGGACGTCGTGCTGCTCGGCATCCACACCAGGGGCGTCCACCTCGCCCGCCGGCTGCACGCCAGGCTCGCCCAGATCACCGGCCAGGACATCCCGCTCGGCACCCTGGACATCACCATGTACCGGGACGACCTGCGGCTGAAGCCCGCCCGCGCGCTGGAGCACACCGAGATCCCGCCCGGCGGCGTCGACGGCAGGCTCGTCGTCCTGGTCGACGACGTGCTCTTCTCCGGCCGCACCATCCGCGCCGCGCTCGACGCCCTCAACGACATCGGCCGCCCGCGCGCCGTCCAGCTCGCCGTCCTGGTCGACCGGGGCCACCGCGAGCTGCCGATCCGCGCCGACTACGTGGGCAAGAACCTCCCCACCTCGCTGCGCGAAGCCGTTCAGGTGCGCCTGGCCGACCGCGACGGCGTCGACGCCGTGCTCGTCGGCGACCGCGACTACGCGGCACGCTCGTCCCAGGCGCTGGCCGCCCAGCCCACCGAACCGCACCTCCCGGAGTAACCCGCGTGAAGCGCCACCTCGTGTCCGCAGCCGATCTCAGCCGCGACGACGCGCTGCTCATCCTGGACACCGCCGAGGAACTCGCCCAGCTCTCCGGCCGGGCCGTCAAGAAGCTCCCGACCCTGCGCGGCCGGACCGTCGTCAACCTGTTCTTCGAGGACTCCACCCGCACCAAGACCTCCTTCGAGGTCGCCGAGAAGCGGCTCTCCGCCGACGTCATCAACTTCTCCGCCAAGGGCTCCTCGGTCTCCAAGGGCGAGAGCCTCAAGGACACCGCCCTCACCCTTCAGGCCATGGGCGCCGACGCGGTCGTCATCCGGCACCACGCCTCCGGCGCGCCGGCCCGCCTCGCACAGTCCGACTGGCTGCACGGCAGCGTCATCAACGCCGGTGACGGCACCCACGAGCACCCCACCCAGGCGCTGCTCGACGCCTTCACCATGCGCCGCCACCTCAACCCGGGCAGCGGCCACGACCTCGCCGGACGGCGGGTGACCATCGTCGGCGACATCCTGCACAGCCGGGTCGCCCGCTCCAACGTCCACCTGCTCACCACGCTCGGCGCCCAGGTCACCTTCGTCGCCCCGCCGACCCTGCTGCCGATCGGCATCGAGAACTGGCCCTGCGAGGTCAGCTACGACCTGGAGAGCGTGCTCCCCAAGACCGACGCGCTGATGATGCTCCGGGTCCAGCGCGAGCGGATGAACGCCGCGTTCTTCCCCACCGAGCGCGAGTACACCCGCCGCTACGGCGTCGACGGCGTCCGGATGGCCCAGCTGCCCGAGCACGCCATCGTGCTGCACCCCGGCCCGATGGTCCGCGGCATGGAGATCACCGCCGAGGTCGCCGACTCCCCGCGCTGCACCGTGGTCGAGCAGGTCGCCAACGGCGTCTCGATCCGGATGGCCGTGCTCTACCTGCTGCTCGGCGGAGCCACCCTCACCGACACCCCCCGCACCGACTCCGTGGAGACCGCTCAGTGACCACCTACCTGATCCGCAACGCCCAGGTCCTCGGCGGTGCCCCGCAGGACCTCCACCTCGCCGACGGCGTGATCCAGGCGATCGGCACCGGGCTGGACGTCGAGGCCGACATCGAGATCGACGCCCGCGGCCTGATCGTCCTGCCCGGCCTGGTCGACCTGCACACCCACCTGCGCGAGCCCGGCCGCGAGGACGCCGAGACCGTGTTCACCGGCACCCAGGCCGCCGCGAAGGGCGGCTTCACCGCCGTCCACGCGATGGCCAACACCTTCCCGGTGGCCGACACCGCCGGTGTGGTCGAGCAGGTCTGGCGGCTCGGACAGGAGTCCGGCTACTGCGACGTGCGGCCGGTCGGCGCCGTCACCGTCGGCCTGGAGGGCAAGAAGCTCGCCGAGCTGGGCGCCATGCACGACTCCGCGGCCGGCGTCCGGGTCTTCTCCGACGACGGCAAGTGCGTCGACGACGCGGTCATCATGCGCCGCGCCCTGGAGTACGTGAAGGCCTTCGACGGCGTCGTCGCCCAGCACGCGCAGGAGCCCCGGCTGACCGAGGGCGCCCAGATGAACGAGGGCCAGGTCTCCGGCGAGCTGGGCCTGGGCGGCTGGCCGGCCGTCGCCGAGGAGGCGATCATCGCCCGCGACGTGCTGCTCGCCGCGCACGTCGGCTCCCGGCTGCACGTCTGCCACGTCTCCACCGCCGGCTCGGTCGAGATCATCCGCTGGGCCAAGGCCAAGGGCTGGGACATCACCGCCGAGGTCACCCCGCACCACCTGCTGCTGACCGACGAGCTGGTCCGTTCCTACGACCCGGTCTACAAGGTCAACCCGCCGCTGCGCACCGCCGAGGACGTCCAGGCGCTGCGCAAGGCGCTCGCCGACGGCACCATCGACGCCGTCGCCACCGACCACGCGCCGCACCCGGCCGAGGACAAGGACTGCGAGTGGGCCGTGGCCGCGATGGGCATGGTCGGCCTGGAGACCGCGCTGTCCGTGGTGCAGCAGACGATGGTCGACACCGGCCTGCTGAACTGGGAGGGCGTCGCGGACCGGATGTCGCACCGCCCGGCCCGGATCGGCCGGCTCGCCGGGCACGGCCGCCCGGTCTCGGTGGGTGAGCCCGCCAACCTGGTGCTGTTCGATCCCGCGTACCGTGGTGCCGTGAACCCCGACAGCTTCGCCACCCGTTCCCGCAACACCCCCTACCGGGGCCTCGACCTGCCCGGCCGGGTGCACGCCACCTTCCTGCGCGGCACCGCCACCGTGCTGGCCGGTGAGCTGGTCGAGCAGGGCGGGCTCGCGTGAGCTCCGCGCTCCTGCTGGCCCAGGACCAGGCCAGGGTCACCAACTGGCCCGGGTACATCAGCTGGACGGTCGGCCTGGCGCTGGTCATCGGCCTGGTCTACTGGCTGATGCGCCAGGGCTGGAACTGGCGCCGCACCCTGCAGTCCGGCATCCCCGCGCTGCCGGCCGTGCCGGAGCGGGCCGGACGGACCATCCTGGAGACCAGCGGCCGGTACCACGGCACCACCACCGCCGGGAACTGGCTCGACCGGGTCGTCGCGCACGGCCTGGGCACCCGCAGCCGCGCCGACCTGACCCTCGGCGAGGACGGTCTGCTGGTGCAGCGTCCCGGCGACGTCGACTTCTGGATCCCCGCCGAGCACCTGATCGGTGCCCGCACGGACTCCGGGATCGCCGGCAAGGTCGTCCCCTCCGGGATCCTCGTCGTCACCTGGGCGCACGAGGGCACCGAACTGGACTCCGGGTTCCGGGCCGACCACCCCGATGAGCACACCGCCTGGGTCGAGGCGATCACCCGGTTCACCGCAACACGTACGACGATGAAGAAGACGGAAGAGGCCGCGTCATGACCGCACCTGCCCCCACCACGCAGCGCCAACGGCGGGAGCGCGTTCCTGCCGTGCTCGTCCTGGAGGACGGCCGGACCTTCCGCGGCCAGGCCTACGGCGCGACCGGCGCGACCTTCGGCGAGGCGGTCTTCAACACCGGAATGTCCGGCTACCAGGAGACCCTCACCGACCCGTCCTACCACCGCCAGGTGGTCGTGATGACCGCCCCGCAGATCGGCAACACCGGCTGGAACGACGAGGACGACGAGTCCGAGCGGATCTGGGTCGCCGGGTACGTCGTCCGCGACCCCGCCCGGGTCGCCTCCAACTGGCGCTCCCGCCGCTCGCTCGACGAGGAGCTCGCCAAGCAGGGCGTCGTCGGCATCAGCGGCATCGACACCCGCGCCCTCACCCGGCACCTGCGCGAGCGCGGCGCGATGCGCTGCGGCATCTTCTCCGGCGAGGCGCTGGCCGAGCCGGCCGCGCTGCTCGCCAAGGTGCGGACCTCGCCCGAGATGAAGGGCGCCGACCTGTGCGCCGAGGTCGCCACCACCGAGCCGTACGTGGTGCCGGCGATCGGTGAGAAGCGCTTCACCGTCGCCGCCCTGGACCTCGGCATCAAGGCGATGACCCCGCAGCGGATGGCCGAGCGCGGCATCGAGGTGCACGTGCTGCCGGCCAGCGCGACGCTGGAGGACGTCTACGCGGTCAACCCCGACGGCGTGTTCTTCTCCAACGGCCCGGGCGACCCGGCCACCGCCGACCACCAGGTCGCCGTGGCGCAGGGCGTACTGGAGCGCAAGACCCCGTTCTTCGGGATCTGCTTCGGCAACCAGATCCTCGGCCGGGCGCTGGGCTTCGGCACCTACAAGCTCAAGTACGGCCACCGCGGCATCAACCAGCCGGTGCAGGACCGCACCACCGGCAAGGTCGAGGTCACCGCGCACAACCACGGCTTCGCCGTGAACGCACCGCTCGACAAGGTGAGCGAGACCCCCTACGGGCGGGTCGAGGTCTCCCACGTCTGCCTGAACGACGACGTGGTCGAGGGCCTCCAGGCGCTCGACACCCCCGCCTTCAGCGTGCAGTACCACCCCGAAGCTGCTGCCGGCCCGCACGACGCGGCCTACCTCTTCGACCGTTTTGTGAAGCTCATGGAGGGCCAGCGTGCCTAAGCGCACTGACATCAAGTCCGTCCTGGTGATCGGCTCCGGCCCGATCGTGATCGGCCAGGCCGCCGAGTTCGACTACTCGGGCACGCAGGCCTGCCGCGTCCTCAAGGCCGAGGGCCTGCGGGTCGTGCTGGTGAACTCGAACCCGGCGACGATCATGACGGACCCGGAGATCGCGGACGCCACCTACGTGGAGCCGATCACCCCGGAGTTCGTCGAGAAGATCATCGCCAAGGAGCGCCCCGACGCGCTGCTGCCCACCCTGGGCGGCCAGACCGCGCTGAACACCGCGATCTCGCTGCACGCGGCCGGCACGCTGGAGAAGTACGGCGTCGAGCTGATCGGCGCCGACGTCGAGGCGATCAACAAGGGCGAGGACCGCGACCTCTTCAAGGGCGTGGTCGAGGCCGTCAACGCCAAGATCGGCCACGGCGAGTCCGCCCGCTCGGTCATCTGCCACACCATGGACGAGGTGCTCGCCGGGGTCGACACCCTGGGCGGCTATCCGGTCGTCGTCCGCCCCTCCTTCACCATGGGCGGCGCCGGCTCCGGCTTCGCCCACAACGAGGAGGACCTGCGCCGCATCGCCGGCCAGGGCCTGACGCTCTCCCCGACCACCGAGGTGCTCCTGGAGGAGTCCATCCTCGGCTGGAAGGAGTACGAGCTGGAGCTGATGCGCGACAAGCAGGACAACGTCGTGGTCGTCTGCTCGATCGAGAACTTCGACCCGATGGGCGTGCACACCGGTGACTCGATCACCGTCGCCCCGGCGATGACCCTCACCGACCGCGAGTACCAGATCCTGCGCGACATCGGCATCGCCGTGATCCGCGAGGTCGGCGTCGACACCGGCGGCTGCAACATCCAGTTCGCGGTCAACCCCGAGGACGGCCGGGTCATCGTCATCGAGATGAACCCGCGCGTCTCCCGCTCCTCGGCGCTGGCCTCGAAGGCCACCGGCTTCCCGATCGCCAAGATCGCCGCCAAGCTGGCCGTCGGCTACACCCTCGACGAGATCCCCAACGACATCACCGAGGAGACCCCGGCCTCCTTCGAGCCGACCCTCGACTACGTCGTGGTCAAGGTGCCGCGGTTCGCGTTCGAGAAGTTCCCGAGCGCCGACGCCAGCCTGACCACCACCATGAAGTCGGTCGGCGAGGCGATGGCGCTGGGCCGCAACTTCCCCGAGGCGCTGCAGAAGGCGCTGCGCTCGCTGGAGAAGAAGGGCTCCCAGTTCAGCTGGATCGGCCCGGTCGGCGACAAGGCGGAGCTGCTCGCGAAGGCCGTCGTGCCGACGGACGGGCGGATCAACACCGTCATGGAGGCCATCCGCGCGGGCGCCACCCCCGAGGAGGTGTTCGAGGCCACCAAGATCGACCCGTGGTTCGTCGACCAGCTCTTCCTGCTCGACGAGATCGCCGGCGAGCTCACCGAGGCCCCCGAGCTGACCCCGGAGCTGCTGCGCCACGCCAAGCGGCACGGCTTCTCGGACCAGCAGGTCGGCGAGATCCGCGGCCTGAAGGCGGACGTGGTCCGCGAGGTGCGGCACGCGCTGGGCATCCGCCCGGTGTTCAAGACCGTCGACACCTGCGCCGCCGAGTTCGCCGCCAAGACCCCGTACTTCTACTCGTCCTACGACGAGGAGAACGAGGTCGCGCCGCGCACCAAGCCCGCGGTGATCATCCTCGGCTCCGGCCCGAACCGCATCGGCCAGGGCATCGAGTTCGACTACTCCTGCGTGCACGCCTCCTTCGCGCTCGCCGACGCCGGGTACGAGACCGTGATGGTCAACTGCAACCCGGAGACCGTCTCCACCGACTACGACACCTCCGACCGGCTCTACTTCGAGCCGCTCACCCTGGAGGACGTGCTGGAGATCGTCCACGCCGAGCGCCAGGCCGGCCCGCTGGCCGGTGTGATCGTGCAGCTCGGCGGCCAGACCCCGCTGGGCCTGGCGCAGGCGCTGAAGGACAACGGCGTGCCGATCGTCGGCACCCAGCCCGAGGCCATCGACCTCGCCGAGGAGCGCGGCGCCTTCGGCCGCGTGCTGCGCGACGCGGGCCTGCCGGCCCCCAAGCACGGCACCGCGTTCTCCTTCGAGGAGGCCAAGGCGATCGCCGACGAGATCGGCTACCCGGTCCTCGCCCGCCCCTCCTACGTGCTCGGCGGGCGCGGCATGGAGATCGTCTACGACGAGGCCTCGCTCGCCTCCTACCTGGAGCGCCACGCCGGGCTGATCTCCGAGCACCCGGTGCTGATCGACCGCTTCCTCGACGACGCGGTGGAGATCGACGTCGACGCCCTCTACGACGGCACCGAGCTCTACCTCGGCGGCGTCATGGAGCACATCGAGGAGGCCGGCATCCACTCCGGCGACTCCGCCTGCGCCCTGCCCCCGATCACCCTCGGCGGCCACGACATCAAGCGGCTGCGCGCCTCCACCGAGGCCATCGCCCGCGGCGTCGGGGTGCGCGGTCTGATCAACATCCAGTTCGCGCTGTCCGGGGACATCCTGTACGTGCTGGAGGCCAACCCGCGCGCCTCGCGCACCGTGCCGTTCACGTCCAAGGCGACCGCGGTGCCGCTGGCCAAGGCCGCCGCCCGCGTCTCGCTCGGCGCCACCATCGCCGAGCTGCGCGCCGAGGGCCTGCTCCCGGCCGACGGCGACGGCGGCACCCTGCCCGCCGACGCGCCGATCGCGGTCAAGGAGGCCGTGATGCCGTGGAGCCGCTTCCGCGACGTGCACGGCCGCGGCGTGGACACCGTGCTCGGCCCGGAGATGCGCTCCACCGGCGAGGTCATGGGCCTGGACCGGGTCTTCGGCACCGCCTACGCCAAGTCGCAGACCGGCGCGTACGGCGCGCTGCCCACCAAGGGCAAGGTCTTCGTCTCGGTCGCCAACCGCGACAAGCGCAACCTGGTCTTCCCGGCCCGGGCGCTGGTCGGCCTCGGCTTCGAGCTGCTGGCCACCGCCGGCACCGCCGAGGTGCTGCAGCGCGGCGGCATCCCCGCCACCGCGGTGCGCAAGCACAGCGAGGGCGAGGGCCCGAACGGCGAGAAGACCATCGTCCAGCTGATCCACGACGGCGAGGTCGACCTCATCATCAACACGCCGTACGGCACCGGTGGCCGTCTCGACGGCTACGAGATCCGCACCGCCGCCGTCGCCCGCGCCGTGCCCTGCCTGACCACGGTCCAGGCCATGGGCGCCGCCGTCCAGGGCATCGACCGGCTGCTGCGCGACGAGGTCGGTGTGATGTCGCTCCAGGAGCACGCCGAGCTGATCAACGCCGGCCGCGCCAAGTAGCACCACTCCAGTGGGGGGCACCAGTACCGCCGGGTGCCCCCCACTTCCATGCCCTGGGAGGACTTTGTGTACAAGCTGCTGTTCGACCTCGTCTTCAAGAAGATGGACCCCGAGAAGGCCCACCACCTGGCCTTCTTCTGGATCCGGCTGGCCTCCTCGGTGCCCGGCCTGCGCGGCCTGGTGCGGCTGGTCCTCGCCCCGCGCGACCGGGCGCTGCGCACCGACGCCCTCGGCCTCGCGCTGCCCGGCCCGTTCGGCCTGGCGGCCGGGTTCGACAAGAACGGCGTCGGCATCGACGGCCTGTCGATGCTCGGCTTCGACTACGTCGAGATCGGCACCGTGACCGGAGAGGCGCAGCCGGGCAACCCCCAGCCGCGGCTGTTCCGGCTGGTCGAGGACCGCGCCCTGATCAACCGGATGGGCTTCAACAACCAGGGCTCGGCCCGGGTCGCGGCCCGGCTCGCCGCCCGCCCGCACACCAGCTCCACCCCGGTGGTGGGCGTCAACATCGGCAAGACCAAGGTCGTCGAGGAGGCCGACGCCGTCGCCGACTACGTCAAGTCGACCGAGCGGCTGGCCCGTTACGCCGACTACCTGGTCGTCAATGTCAGCTCGCCGAACACCCCCGGGCTGCGCAACCTGCAGGCCGTCGAGCACCTGCGTCCGCTGCTGAGCGCGGTGCGCGAGGCCGCCGACCGGACCACCCCGCACCACGTGCCGCTGCTGGTCAAGATCGCCCCCGACCTGGCCGACGAGGACATCGACGAGGTCGCCGACCTGGCCCTGGAGCTGGGCCTGGACGGCATCATCGCCACCAACACCACGATCGGCCGCGAGGGCCTGCGCAGCGACGCCGCCCGGGTGGCGGAGATCGGCATGGGCGGCCTGTCCGGCGCCCCGCTCAAGGAGCGCGCGCTGGAGGTCCTGCGGCGGCTGCGCGCCCGTACCGGGGGCCGGCTGGTGCTGGTCTCGGTCGGCGGCATCGAGACGGCCGAGGACGCCTGGCAGCGGATCCTGCACGGCGCGGACCTGGTCCAGGGCTACAGCGCCTTCATCTACGAGGGCCCGTTCTGGTGCCGGCGCGTCCACAAGGGCCTGTCCGCCCGGGTCCGGGCCGGCGGCTTCCGCAACCTGGCCGCGGCCGTCGGCAGCGCGGTGGACGCGCGCGAGACCGCCTGAACCCCCTGCTCCCAGCTCCCCGGAAGGACGTCATGACCCTCGCCCCCTTCGGCACCCGCCTGCGCCACGCCCTCGACACCCGCGGCCAGCTCTGCGTCGGCATCGACCCGCACGCCTCCCTGCTCGCCGCCTGGGGTCTGGAGGACACCGTGGCGGGCCTGGAGACCTTCAGCCGCACCGTCGTCGAGGCGCTGGCCGGCCGGGTGGCCGTGCTCAAGCCGCAGGCCGCCTTCTTCGAGCGCTTCGGCTCCCGGGGCGTCGCCGTCCTGGAGAAGTCGGTGGAGGAGGCCCGGGCGGCCGGCGCGCTCGTCCTGATGGACGCCAAGCGCGGCGACATCGGCTCGACCATGGCCGCCTACGCCGAGGCCTTCCTGTCGCCCGGCAGCCCGCTGTTCTCGGACGCCGTGACCGTCAGCCCCTACCTGGGCTTCGGCTCGCTGCGCCCGGCGCTGGACCTCGCCACCGCCAACGGGGCGGGCGTCTTCGCGCTGGCCCTCACCTCCAACCCGGAGGGCGCCGAGGTGCAGCGCGCGATCGGCGCGGACGGCGAGCCGGTGGCGGCCTCGGTGCTGGGGCAGCTGGCCGCCGAGAACGCCGGCGCCGAGCCGCTGGGCTCGTTCGGCGCGGTGGTCGGCGCGACGCTGGCCGACGCGGGTGTGGACCTGGCGATCAACGGCCCGCTGCTCGCCCCCGGGATCGGCGCCCAGGGCGCGACCATGGCGGACCTGCCGCGGGTCTTCGGCGCCTCGGTGCGCAACGTGGTGCCGAGCGTCAGCCGGGACGTGCTGAAGCACGGCCCCTCGGTGGAGGCGCTGCGCGCGGCCGCCGACCGTTTTGTCCAGGAGTACGCGGAGGCGGTCAAGTAGCGCGCGGGACGGCGGGGTTCGCTCCTGGCGAACGCTTCGCGGCGCCGCCGTGACGGGCCGCGACCGTCCGCGCGGGCGGGGACTTGACGTGAGCGCCGTCACATCGGTGCCGCCAAAGGTTCGCAATCACGGTCATTTTGCCCGGGAAAGTCCTGGTCGGCCTTGGCTGACCAGGACTTTTCGTGTTCTTTTCCTGACGTGGCGCCGCAATCCGGGTAGTGTCCGGCGATAGGTCACCGAGGAGCCGCGAAACCCGCTGCTCCCGCAGGTCAGGGGCGGCGAGTTCGCTCTCTGGCCGGTGCCCTGGGAAGCACAACAGTCATAGTTTCAATCCCTTCCATCCACCCTGAGGTGAACGGCGTGGCTCTTCCGCCCCTTACCCCTGAACAGCGCACCGCCGCGCTCGCCAAGGCCGCCGAGGCTCGCCGGGAGCGCGCCGAGGTCAAGAACCGGCTCAAGCACTCCGGCGCCTCCCTGCACGAGGTGATCAAGGCCGGCAAGGCCGACAACGACGTGATCGGCAAGATGAAGGTCTCCGCCCTGCTGGAGTCCCTTCCGGGTGTCGGCAAGGTCCGGGCCAAGCAGATCATGGAGCGGCTCGGCATCTCCGAGAGCCGCCGCGTCCGTGGTCTCGGTACCAACCAGATCGCCTCCCTGGAGCGGGAGTTCGGCGGCGGTGCCGCCTGACCGTGCCCCGTGGTCCCGGGATCGCCCGCGATCCGGGATAATCGGTGCATGAGTGAGCGTCCGCGGCTGACCGTGCTCTCCGGCCCCTCGGGGGTCGGCAAGAGCACGGTCGTCGCTCATATGAGGAAGCAGTACCCCGAAGTCTGGCTCTCGGTGTCGGCGACGACCCGCCACCCGAGGCCGGGCGAGCAGAACGGGGTCCAGTACCACTTCGTCGACAACGACGAGTTCGACAAGCTGATCGCCAACGGCGAGTTGCTGGAGTGGGCCGTGTTCGCGGGCAACCGCTACGGCACCCCCCGGGCGGCGGTGCAGGAGAAGCTGGAGCGCGGCGAACCCGTGCTGCTGGAGATCGATCTGCAGGGTGCCCGCCAGGTGCGCGAGTCCATGCCCGAGGCGCAGCTGGTCTTCCTGGCCCCGCCGAGCTGGGACGAGCTGGTCCGCCGGCTCACCGGGCGCGGGACCGAGCCGCAGGACGTGATCGAGAAGCGGCTGGAGGCCGCGAAGGTCGAACTGGCGGCCGAGCCGGAGTTCGACACGACCCTGGTCAACACCTCCGTCGAGCAGGTGGCGAGCGAACTGCTAGCCTTGCTCGGTGTAGGCTGACCTGTTGTCTTTTCCACCCTTTCGGAAGGTTTTCGCGTGTCCTCTTCCATGACCGCGCCCGAGGGCATCATCAACCCGCCGATCGACGAGCTGCTTGAGGCCACCGACTCCAAGTACAGCCTGGTCATCTACGCGGCCAAGCGTGCGCGCCAGATCAACGCGTACTACTCCCAGCTCGGCGAGGGCCTGCTGGAGTACGTCGGCCCGCTGGTCGACACCCACGTGCACGAGAAGCCGCTGTCGATCGCGCTGCGCGAGATCAACGCCGGCATGCTGACCGCCGAGGCGGTCGAGGCCGCCTGAGGCGGTCCCATCCACGCCTGAAGGGCCCGTCGGAGTTCCGCTCCGACGGGCCCTTCGGCGTTCCCGCGCGGGTGCCGGGGGGTGCCGCGGTGCGGGTGATCGTCGGCGCGCCGTAGGGTTGGCAGGCACCTGAGGTCCGCCACGAGGAGAGCTGGGGAACATGAGCGGCAGCACGGAGCGGACGGACGCGCCGCGGGTCGTCCTCGGCGTCAGCGGCGGCATCGCCGCGTACAAGGCGTGCGAGCTGCTGCGGCGGTTCACCGAGTCCGGCCACCAGGTGACCGTGGTGCCCACCGCCGCGGCGCTGCACTTCGTGGGCGAGGCCACCTGGGCGGCGCTCTCCGGCCGCCCGGCCGCCACCGAGACCTGGGAGAGCGTGCACGAGGTCCCGCACGTGCGGATCGGGCAGAACGCCGACCTGGTGGTGGTCGCCCCGGCCACCGCGGACCTGATGGCCAAGGCCGCCCACGGGCTCGCCGACGACCTGCTGACCAACACCCTGCTCACCGCGCGCTGCCCGGTCGTGCTGGCGCCCGCGATGCACACCGAGATGTGGGAGCACCCGGCGACCCGGGAGAACGTCGCCACGCTGCGCCGTCGGGGCGTGATCGTGCTGGAGCCCGCCAGCGGGCGGCTGACCGGCAAGGACACCGGCAAGGGCCGGCTGCCCGAGCCGGCCGCGATCTTCGACGCCTGCCGCGCGGTGCTGCGGTACGGCGGTGGGCGGGCCGACCTGGCCGGCCGGCACGTGGTGGTCTCGGCGGGCGGCACCCGCGAGCCGCTGGACCCGGTCCGCTACCTCGGCAACCGCTCGTCGGGCAAGCAGGGCTACGCGCTGGCGGCGACCGCGGCGGCCCGCGGTGCCCGTGTGACGTTGATCTCGGCCAATGCCGCGCTGCCCGACCCGGCCGGGGTGGACGTGGTCCCGGTGGCGACCGCGCTGGAGCTGAGGGAGGCCGCGCTGAAGGCGGCCCAGGACGCGGACGCCGTGGTCATGGCCGCGGCGGTGGCCGACTTCCGGCCCGCGGTCTACGCCGAGGGCAAGATCAAGAAGGTCGAGGGCGTCGAGCCGGCGCCGGTCGCGCTGGTCCGCAACCCCGACGTCCTGGCGGAGCTCGCGGCACACCGCGCCCGTTCGGGTCAACTCGTGGTGGGTTTCGCGGCCGAGACCGACGACGTGCTCGCCCACGGCCGGGCCAAGCTCGCCCGCAAGGGCTGTGACCTGCTGGTCGTCAACGAGGTCGGGGACGGCAAGGCCTTCGGCCAGGACGTCAACGAGGCCGTGGTGCTGGGCGCCGACGGCAGCGAGACGCCCGTTCCGGTGGGTCCCAAGGAGGCCCTCGCGGACGTCGTCTGGGACCTCGTCGTGGAACGGCTCGATCCTTCCGCCGGCTGATCTCGCAGAGTGGGCGGACGGTCTTCAATTGCGGAATCACGTGACGTTCGTCGGTAGCTGACCGTTACACTCCAGGAATCAAGTCTTTCCGGAAGCCCCCGGATTCGTTCGGGGTCTTTCAGTCAGCAGCCGCTGCAACCCCAGGGAGCGCTGTGTCTCGCCGCCTGTTCACCTCGGAGTCCGTGACCGAGGGACACCCCGACAAGATCGCTGACCAGATCAGCGACACCATCCTTGACGCTCTCCTCAGCGAGGACCCGACCTCCCGGGTCGCGGTGGAGACGCTGATCACCACCGGCCAGGTGCACGTGGCCGGCGAGGTGACCACCAAGGCGTACGCGCCGATCGCCCAGCTCGTCCGGGACAAGATCCTGGAGATCGGCTACGACAGCTCCAAGAAGGGCTTCGACGGCGCCTCCTGCGGCGTCTCGGTCTCGATCGGCGCCCAGTCGCCCGACATCGCACAGGGTGTCGACACCGCGTACGAGGCCCGTGTCGAGGGTGCCACCCAGGGGGACGACGCCGACGACCTGGACAAGCAGGGCGCCGGCGACCAGGGCCTGATGTTCGGCTACGCGTCGGACGAGACGCCCGAGCTGATGCCGCTGCCGATCACCCTGGCCCACCGCCTCTCGCGCCGGCTGACCGAGGTCCGCAAGAACGGGACCATCCCGTACCTGCGTCCTGACGGCAAGACCCAGGTCACCATCGAGTACGACGGCGACAAGGCCGTGCGCCTGGACACCGTGGTCGTCTCCACCCAGCACGCCAGTGACATCGACCTGGAGTCGCTGCTCACCCCGGACATCCGCGAGTTCGTCGTGGAGCCGGAGCTGAAGGCGCTGGCCGACCAGGGCATCAAGCTCGTCACCGAGGGCTACCGCCTGCTGGTCAACCCGACCGGCCGCTTCGAGATCGGCGGCCCGATGGGCGACGCCGGCCTCACCGGCCGCAAGATCATCATCGACACCTACGGCGGCATGGCCCGCCACGGCGGCGGCGCCTTCTCCGGCAAGGACCCGTCCAAGGTGGACCGCTCGGCCGCGTACGCGATGCGCTGGGTGGCGAAGAACATCGTCGCCGCCGGCCTCGCCCGCCGCGCCGAGGTGCAGGTCGCGTACGCGATCGGCAAGGCCGAGCCGGTCGGCCTGTTCGTGGAGACCTTCGGCACCGAGACCGTGCCGGTCCTCGCCATCCAGAAGGCCGTCAGCGACGTCTTCGACCTGCGTCCGGCCGCGATCATCCGCGACCTGGACCTGCTGCGCCCGATCTACTCGCAGACCGCCGCGTACGGCCACTTCGGCCGCGAGCTGCCGGACTTCACCTGGGAGCGGACCGACCGCGTGGAGCAGCTGAAGAAGGCCGTCGAGGCCTGATCCGCTGAGCTGACCGTTTGACGGCAGGTGGCGTCCGCCCGGCACTCCGGGCGTCCGCCACCTGCTTCTTTGTCGGTGGGACCTGGTACTACTTGGGGCGATGAGCAGCACGCAGGGGAGTGACGAGGGCGGGGCGCCGGAGCAGCTGGCGTTCATCCGGGAGACGGTCCGCCGGGCCAAACCGCGCACCTGGCGCGGCGCCAAGCGGGCCGAGCACCTGCCGGTCGCCCGGGTCGTCGTCGACAAGGGCGTGCTCACCATCGACAAGTTCTTCGACTACGAGGTGCCCGCCGCGATGGCGGACGACGCCCGGCCCGGCGTGCGGGTGCGGGTGCGCTTCGGGGCGCGCGTGGTGAAGGGCCAGCGCGAGGGCGGGGAACTGCACGACGGCTTCATCGTCGCCCGGCTGGAGAAGAGCGACTTCCCGGGCCCGCTCGCCCCGCTCGCCCAGGTCCTCTCGCCCGAGCCGGTGCTCACCCCGCCGCTGCTGCGGCTCTGCCGCACCGTCGCCGACCGGTACGCGGGCACGCTGGCCGACGTCCTGCAGCTGGCGGTGCCGCCCCGGCACGCTAAGGCGGAGGCCGAACCCTCACCGCCGCCCCGCCCCCGTCCGGCCGCGCCCGAGCCCGGCGGCTGGCCCCGGTACCCGGCCGGCCCCGACTTCCTCGCCTCGCTGGCCGGCGGCGGCTCGCCCCGGGCGGTCTGGACGGCGCTGCCCGGCCCCGGCTGGCCGTACGAGATCGCCCGCGCCGTCGCCGCCACCCTGGCCGGCGGGCGCGGCGCCCTGGTGGTGCTGCCGGACGGCCGCTCGGTGGCCCGGGTCGACCGGGCGCTGACCGAACTGCTCGGCGAGGGCGCGCACGCCGTCCTGGCCGCCGACCTCGGCCCCCGCGAGCGCTACCGGCGCTGGCTGCAGGTGAGCCGCGGCTCGGTGCACGCCGCCGTCGGCACCCGGGCCGCGATGTTCGCGCCGGTGCACGACCTCGGCCTGGTGGTGGTCTGGTCCGACGGCGACTCCAGCCACAGCGACCCGCGCAACCCGCACCCGCACGTACGGGAGGTCGCCCTGCTGCGGGCCGCCGAGGAGGGCGCGGCCGTCCTGCTCGGCGGGCACGCCGTCACCGTGGAGGGCGCGCAGCTGGTGCGCACCGGGTGGGCCCGGCCGCTGGCCGCCGACCGGGAGACCGTCCGCCGCACCGCGCCGAGGGTGCGCACCGTCACCGACCAGGACCAGCACCGGGACGCCGCCGCGCAGGCCGCCCGGCTGCCCTCGGTCGCCTGGGAGGCGGCCCGCGAGGGCCTGGCGGCCGGCGGGCCGGTGCTCATCCAGGTGCCCCGGCGCGGCTACGTGCCCCGGCTGGCCTGCGGGCGCTGCCGCGCGCCCGCCCGCTGCCGGCGCTGCGAGGGCCCGCTGGAGGCGGCCGGAGCGGACGCGCCGCTGCGCTGCCAGTGGTGCGGGGAGGAGGAGCGGGACTGGCACTGCCCGGAGTGCGGCTCGTTCCGGCTGCGGGCGCAGGTGGTGGGCGCCCGGCGGACGGCCGAGGAACTGGGCAAGGCGTTCCCGCGCGTCCCGGTGCGCACCTCGGGGCGGGACGCGGTGCTGTCCACCGTCCCGGACGAGCCCGCGCTGGTGATCTCCACGCCCGGCGCCGAGCCGGTCGTCGAGGGCGGCGGCGGGTACGCGGCGGCGCTGCTGCTGGACGGCTGGGCGCTGCTGAGCCGGCCCGACCTGCGGGCCGGGGAGGAGACGCTGAGGCTCTGGCTGGCCGCCGCCGCGCTGGTGCGGCCGTCGGCGGACGGCGGGACGGTGGTGGTGGTCGCCGAGCCGACGGCGCGGCCGGTGCAGGCGCTGGTGCGCTGGGACCCGCTGGGCCACGCCGGGCTGGAGCTGGACGAGCGCTCCCAGCTGCACTTCCCGCCGGTCGCCCGGATGGCCTCGGTGACCGGCAGCCCGGCGGCGGTCACGGACCTGCTGAACCTGGTGCGGCTGCCGGAGGAGGCGGACGTGCTCGGGCCGGTGCCGGTGGCGGCGCTGCGGGGGGAGGAGCAGGAGCGCGCGCTGCTGAGGGTGCCGCCCGGGCAGGGCGCGGCGCTGGCGGCGGCGCTGAAGGCGGCGCAGATCGCGCGGATCGCGCTGCGGACGCCGGAGGCGGTGAAGGTGCGGATCGATCCGACGGACATCGGGTGAGGAACGGCCCGCCCGGCCGTTCCTC
>NZ_BAAAKJ010000247.1:13585-16990 GCF_039527695.1 Kitasatospora putterlickiae | reverse complement strand
GCCGAGCAGGGTGCCGAAGAGGAGGCGGCCGACGTGCGGGGCGCGGAGCAGGGCGAGGTAGCCCATGGGCGGGGGTCTCCGGTCTGGGCGGGGGAGCGGTCGCGCTCCGGCGCGTGGGCGGCCGGGGCGTGGGCCGGGGCGTGCGCTGCGGCGTGCGCGACCGCCGGGGCGTGCGTGACCGCCGGGGGGTGGCCGGTCAGGTCCTCGGAGCGGTCCGGACGGCTCGGGCCGGGCAGCACGCCGCCCGCCGCCAGCAACTCGCTGGTCGGCCGGCGCATCCCGTACCGGCGGTGCACCGCCTGCTTGGTGACCCCGAGGGCGGAGCCCACCGAGTCCCAGGAGAAGCCCAGCGCGCGGTCGAACTCGACCGCCGCCGCCACCAGCGTCTCCACGCTCTCCCGCAACTCCTGGGCCAGGCGCACGGTCGGCGCCGGGGCCCGCCCGTACACCACGAAGCCCGCCGAGGTGCTCGGGCGGCGCGGTCGGTAGACGTTGCCCAACTGGGCGGTGAGCGTCCGCAGGGCGTCGACCTGTCGCCTCACCCGCTCGATGTCCCGCACCAGCAGGTGCAGGCTCGCCCGTGCCCGGGCGTCGTGGTTGATCTGCTCGGCCATGGCCTACGTGCCACCTTCCGTACGGTTCGGCTAGGCCGGAGCGCCCTTCCCGCGCGCTCCGGCCACGGTCAATCCCACTTGACCAACGCCGGACCGCCCACCGGGGTCACGCAGGCGGGGCGAGCGGGATGTGCCGGATCCCGGTTCGGAGGGATTGCATAGACTGGCCGACGGCCGTGTGCACGCCGCTCGGCCCGCTCGTCAGCAGCAGCCAGAGCCCCGCACAGACCCCCGTACAGCCCCCGCACCGACCCCCGTACCCCCGGACCCGACGGACAGGAGCCCGCATCCGTGGCGATCCAGCCGATCCGCATCTTCGGAGACCCCGTTCTGCGCGCCACCGCCCGGCCCGTCACCACCTTCGACAAGGAGCTCCGCACCCTCGTCAAGGACCTCACGGACACCATGCTCGACGCCCCCGGCGCCGGCCTGGCCGCGCCCCAACTCGGCATCTCCCTGCGGGTGTTCACCTATCACGTGGACGGCGTCACCGGTCACCTGATCAACCCCGACCTGTCGCTCAGCGAGGAGGAACAGGAGGGCCCCGAGGGCTGCCTCTCGCTGCCCGGCCTGCGCTACGACACCCGGCGCGCCCACGGTGTCGTCGCCCGGGGCTTCAACATGTACGGCGACCCGGTCACCATCGAGGGCACCCAGCTCCTCGCCCGCTGCATCCAGCACGAGACCGACCACCTCGACGGCATCATCTTCATCGACCGCCTCGACACCGAGCGGCGGAAGGCCGCGCTCAAGGCGATCCGCGAGGCGGACTGGGGCTCCGGCCCCGCGCCGGTGGTCAAGGTCTCCCCGCACAGCACCTTCGGCGCGGCGCGCTGACGCTCCCCGCCGCGTACCACGTCAACTCCGCACCGCAGAAAGGCACTTGATGCGCCTCGTGTTCGCCGGCACCCCCGAGGTCGCCGTTCCCGCCCTGGACGCCCTGCTCGCCTCCGACCGGCACGAGGTCGTCGCGGTGGTCACCCGCCCCGACGCCCCCTCCGGCCGCGGCCGCAAGCTCGTCGCCAGCCCCGTCGCCCAGCGCGCCGAGGAGGCCGGGATCGAGGTCCTCAAGCCGGCGAAGCCGAGCGACCCCGACTTCGTCGCCCGGCTCACCGAGCTCGCCCCCGACTGCTGCCCGGTGGTCGCCTACGGCGCCCTGCTGCGCCCCGGCACCCTGGAGATCCCCCGGCACGGCTGGGTCAACCTGCACTTCTCGCTGCTCCCCGCTTGGCGCGGCGCCGCCCCCGTCCAGCACGCGGTGATGGCCGGCGACGAGGTCACCGGCGCGTCCACCTTCCTGATCGAGCAGGGCCTCGACTCCGGCCCCGTCTACGGCGTGATCACCGAGGAGGTCCGCCCCGCCGACACCAGCGGCGACCTGCTGGAGCGGCTCTCCCACTCCGGCGCGCGGCTGCTCGCCGCCACCATGGACGGCATCGCCGACGGCGGCCTGCACGCCGTCCCGCAGCCCGCCGAGGGCGTCACCCTCGCCCCCAAGATCACCGTCGAGGACGCCAGGATCGACTGGACCGCGCCCGCCCTGCGGGTCGACCGGGTGGTGCGCGGGTGCGCCCCCGCCCCCGGCGCCTGGACGGAGTTCCGCGGCGAGCGGCTCAAGGTCACCGGCCCGGTGCGGCTGCTGCCCGACTCCGCGGACCTCGCGCCGGGCGAACTGGCCGTCGGCAAGAACAGCGTCCGGGTCGGCACCGGCAGCCACGAGGTCGAGCTGGGCGAGGTGCGGCCGCAGGGCAAGAAGGCCATGCGGGCGGCGGACTGGGCGCGCGGCGCCCGCATCGAGTCCGGCGAGCGGCTGGGGGAGTCCGGCTGAGTCCGGCCGGGACCGGTTTTCCGCGTTACTGTTCGAGAGATCCAGAAATAACCCCCGCAGCACTTTGAGGCACATCCCATGAGCACGCCCGGCAGTACCCACCGCACCTCCGGCACCTCCGGCACCCCCGGCGCGTCCGGCGGAAACCGCGCCCCGCGCCCGCACCGGCGCCCGAAGAAGGACCCGGCGCGCATCGTCGCGTTCCGCGCCCTGCGGGCCGTCGACGAGCGCGACGCCTACGCCAACCTGATCCTGCCCTCGCTGCTCCGCGAGGCCGAACAGAAGGGCATGGACCGGCGCGACGCGGCCCTCGCCACCGAGCTGGTCTACGGCACCCTCCGGCTCCAGGGCACCTACGACGCGATCATCGCCGCCTGCATCGACCGCCCGCTCAGCAAGGTCGACCCGCCGGTCCTCGACGTGCTCTCGCTCGGCGCCCACCAACTGCTCACCACCCGCATCCCCAGCCACGCGGCCGTCTCGGCGACCGTCGAGCTGGCCCGCGTGGTGCTCGGCGACGGCAAGGCCAAGTTCGTCAACGCCGTGCTGCGCCGGATCAGCGCCCACGACCTGGACGCCTGGATCGAGCGGGTCGCCCCGTCGTACGACCAGGACGCCGAGGACCACCTCGCCGTCGTGCACTCCCACCCGCGCTGGGTGGTCGCCGCCCTGTGGGACTCGCTCGGCCGCTGGCAGCCGGACGCCGCCGGGCGCGCCGCCGTCGAGCAGCTGCTGCGCGCCGACAACGAACGCCCCGAGGTCACCCTGGTGGCCCGCCCCGGCCGGGCCACCGTCAGCGAGCTGGCGGACGTCCTGCCCGAGGCCGAGCCGGGCCGCTGGTCCCCGTTCGCGCTGCGGCTCGCCGAGGGCGGCGACCCGGGCTCGGTCGCGGCGGTGCAGGAGAACCGGGCCGGCGTCCAGGACGAGGGCAGCCAGCTGGTCGCCCTCGCCCTCGCCGCCGCC
>NZ_BAAAKJ010000247.1:13247-13536 GCF_039527695.1 Kitasatospora putterlickiae | reverse complement strand
CGGCCCCGGCGGCAAGGCCGCGCTGCGCGCCGCGCTGGCCGCCGAGCGCGGCGCGGCGCTGGTCGCCAGCGAGAAGCAGCCGCACCGGGCCCGGCTGGTCGCCCGGGCGCTCGCCGGCAACCCCGGCCCGTACACCGTGATCGCCGCCGACGGCACCCGCCCCGCCTGGCGCTCCGGCGGCTTCGACCGCGTCCTCGTCGACGTCCCGTGCTCCGGCCTCGGCGCCCTGCGCCGCCGCCCGGGCCAGGTAGGCCTCGGCCAGCTCGGCGAAGTCCTCCTCGGTGCGCAG
>NZ_BAAAKJ010000247.1:10523-13177 GCF_039527695.1 Kitasatospora putterlickiae | reverse complement strand
CGCCGCCCGCAGGACGTCGCCGCCTTCGGCCCGCTCCAGCGCGACCTGCTGCGCTCGGCCATCGAGGCCACCCGGATCGGCGGCGTGGTCGGCTACGCCACCTGCTCCCCGCACCTCGCGGAGACCCGCGCCGTGGTGGACGACGTCCTGCGCACCGAGGGCGCCCGCGTCGAGTGGATCGACGCCCGCCCCCTCCTCCCCGGCGTCCCCGCCCTCGGTGAAGGCCCCGACATCCAGCTCTGGCCCCACCTCCACGGCACCGACGCGATGTACCTGGCCCTGCTACGCCGCACGGCGTAGCCCGCCCGGCGGCCGGGCCGGGATGGGATGGGGTGTGGGCGTCCGGTGCCGGCTCCGCCTGTTTGGCGCGGGTGCGATGAGCCTGGCTTTGGTGCGCCGCACGGCGTAGCCCGCCCGGCGGCCGGGCCCGAGTGGGTCTGGGGCGTTGCGGCGGGCTGGGCGTCCTGTGTCGGCCTCGCCGGTTTGGCGCGGATTGTGATGGTCCTGGCCCTGCCGGGCCGCGTGGCGCCCGGCCCGGCTGCCCGCCTTGGACGCGTGTGGGGACGTTGGCGTTGCGGCGGCCTGGGTCGGGTGGGTGGGGATTGGCGGGCTGGGCGAGGGCCTGGGCGTTCTGTGCCGGCCTCGTCTGGTTGGCACGGATGCGATGCGCCTGGCCGGGCTGCGCCGTATGGCGGCGCGGCCGGGGTGGATGGGGTTCGGTGAGGGGCTGGGCTGTCTGGCGCGGATGCGGTAGCCCTGGCCCTGGTGTGCTGTACGGCGTAGCCCGCTCGGTGGCCGGGCCCGGGTGGGGCCTGGGGCGTTGCGGCGGGCTGGGCGTCCGGTGTTGGTCTCGGCTGCTTGGCGTGGATGTGATGGTCCTGGCCCTGGTGCCCGGCCCGGCGGGGACCTCCGCCGGGCCGGGCATGCCGTGGGGGGCGTCGGCTTGGCGGTCGTCCTCAGGTGGTGGGGCGAGCCGGGTGGGGCGTGCCGTCGGGCTCGTGCCTGGTGTTCGGGCAGGCCGGTTGGTGCTGCGTGGTGGGGTTCGGGGAGGGCCTTGCTTGCTAGTGGGCGGTTAGGGCGGGGTGGGGGAGGGTGGGGGTGGTGACGGCGTCGCGGACCAGGTCGCGTAGCCAGCGGTGGCCGGCGTCCTGGTCGTTGCGGGGGTGCCAGGCCATGCTGAGGACCACGTCGGGCAGGTCCAGGGGGAGGGGGAAGGTGGTCAGGCCCAGGGCTTCGGCGGTGGGGGTGCCGAGGCGGGCGGGGGCGAGGCCGACGAGGTCGGTGTCGCGGAGCAGGAGGAGTGCCGCCGGGTAGCTCGGCACGCTGGCGACGACCCGCCGGGAGAGGCCGAGTTGGGCGAGCCGCTGGTCGACCTGGGCGGGGCCGCGGCCGTGTCGGGAGACCGTGAGGTGGTCGGCGGCGGCGAACTTCTCGGCGGTCGGGGGTGTGCCGTCGCTCAGTGGGTGGCCGGTGCGGGCGATGCCCACCAGGCGGGTGGTGGTGAGGGGTTCGGTGCGGGTCTCGGGGTCGAGGTGGTCGGTGACGCCGACCTCCAGGTCGATCAGGCCGTCCCGCATCGCGCTGGTGCCCTCCAGGTCGTCCCCGAGGAAGCGCAGGGTTACGCTCGGGGCCTGGGCGCGGACCGTCGCCAGGAGGGTGGCGCCGATCGTGGTCAGCAGGATGTCGCCGGTCTGGAGGGTGAAGCGGCGGTTGAGTTCGGCGGGTTCGGCCGCGGTGGGCGGGATCAGCAGTGCCTGGCCCCGGCTGACCAGGGCGCGGACCTCGGAGCGCAGTTCCACCGCGCGCGGCGTCGGCACCAGCCCGCGGCCGGCCCGGACCAGGAGCGGATCGCCGAGGACCCGGCGCAGCCGCCCGAGCGTGCGGCTCATCGCCGGGGCCGAGGTGTGCAGCCGTTCGGCGGCGCCGGTCACGCTGCCCTCCTCCAGCAGGGCGTCCAGGGCGACGAGCAGGTTGAGATCGAGGTCCGGCATGGGGTTCTCCGCGGGGGGTCGGTCGGCTGGGTGGGGGTGTGGGGGGAGGGGTGACCAGAGGTGGAAAGTGTGCTGGCCTGGGTTTCGCGGGAGCGCATGACGACTCGGCATCTAGCGTCGATCGCCACAACTCCCCTGGGGAGTAAAGGATCTGACGTGACGATTGACAATGGCATGTCGGTGGAGGCCTGCCAAGGAGGCCGTGTGCCCACCTTCGCGGAGGCCCACGGCGTACGCCGGACGGCGCCCGCAGGTGGTATGGACCACCGGGTTCGCGCCGGTGCGCGCCCGGGTGTTGGGAGGGGAGGAAGGTGGTGACGGTGGTCTCGTACGCGGAGTGGCGGCCGGCGCTCGCGCCGGGGCGGCAGGTGGCCTGCCTGTGGGTGCGGCGCAACGGCCGGGGGGCGTCCTACGAGCAGCTCGTCGTACCGGACGGGTGCGTGGATCTGGTCTGGTCGCAGACGGGACTGGAGGTGGTCGGCCCGGACCGCGCGCCCCGTAGCGTCGCTGTGCGGGACGGGGCGGAGCTGGCCGGGGTGCGGTTCCGGCCCGGCGCGGCGGGCCTGCTGCTGGGTGCGGTGCCGGTGCGGGAGCTCTGTGACCGCCAGGTGCCGCTGGCCGAGCTGGCCGGCGCGGCGACGGCGGAGCGGCTCGGGGAGCGGC
>NZ_BAAAKJ010000247.1:3455-10400 GCF_039527695.1 Kitasatospora putterlickiae | reverse complement strand
CGGGCGGTTGGCGTACTGGCGGGAGCGGCTGGCCGGGGCGCGCGGGCCGCGCGAGGCGGCGGCTGAGCTGGACGCGTTCGCGGCCGCGCTCGTGCCCGGGTGGGAGCCGGACCGGGCGGTCGAGCGGGCGGTTGCCGCGCTGGGGCGTGCGCGGGGGGCGCGACTGCCGGAGCTGGCGGCGGAACTGGGGCTCTCGGAACGGCAGTTGCGCCGTCGGGTG
This sequence comes from Kitasatospora putterlickiae, assembly GCF_039527695.1. Lineage (NCBI taxonomy): Bacteria > Bacillati > Actinomycetota > Actinomycetes > Kitasatosporales > Streptomycetaceae > Kitasatospora > Kitasatospora putterlickiae. Next base: position 10,180 of record NZ_BAAAKJ010000247.1, on the reverse strand, counting down.
ACGGACGCGGTCGGCTACAGCCCGAAGACCCTGCACGCGGTGCTGCGCTTCCAGCGGGCGCTGACCCGCGCGCGGGGCGGTGACGGTGACGGGGGCGGGGACAGGGGCGGCGCCGGCGGGGGGCCGGGGCTGGCGGAGGTGGCGCAGTGGGCCGGGTACGCCGACCAGGCGCACCTCACCAGGGAGGTGCGCCGGTGGGCGGGGGTGCCGCCGACGGTGCTGCTGGGCCGGGAGCCCCGGGGTCAGGACCCCGACGCGTCGTCGTAGGCGCGGAGGGTGATGAGTGCCTGGAGGGTCACGCCGGGGCGGGCCTCGGACTCGGTGCTCGCGGACCAGCGCGCCCAGTGGATCTGCCAGCCGCCGTCCGGCTGCTGGGCGGCGGCGAGGTGGTCGAGGCCGCGCGTCAGCTCCTGCTCGGTGAACCAGTCGCAGGCCAGGCTGTCGGGTGTGCGGGCGTAGTCGTGCGGCAGGTGGTGCTCGCCGGGCGCGTAGCCGGGGGCGATCCGGGCCTCCTCGGGCCGGGCCGGGTCGAGCAGCACGATCCGCTGTTCGCGGACGAGTGCGCCCAGGCGGGCGGCCGCGTCCCGGGCCCAGGCGGTGTCCGGGACGGCGTCGAGGAAGCGCAGCGCGGCGCCCGCCTCGTACGGGTGGGTCTCGCGGAGGTTCTCGACGGCGGTGCGGCAGAAGGCGGTGGCGGCGGTGAGCCACGGGTGCTCGATGCCCTGGCGTAGCAGCGGGGCGACGATCTGCCCGGTGGCGAGCAGTTCGCCGACGGGCTTCGCGCCGTCCTCGGGTAGCGGCATGAACGGCGGTCGCGGGTAGGGCCGCAGGCTCGGCAGGGCGACGGGCACGCCGCCGTCGGGTGCGGCGACCCCGGCCAGCCAGTCGCAGACGAGGTGGGCGCGGGTGTCGTCCAGGACGCCGGCCTCCTCCATGGCGAGCAGCGCGGTCGGGACGGCGATGGGCTGGGAGGCGGGCCCGCGGACGTCCGGTTCGAGGCCGTAGGCGAAGAGTCCGTCGGGGGAGTGGTGGGCGTTGAGGGCGGCGAGGACGCCGGCGGGGTCGGGTTCGGCGCCGAACAGGTGGGCGAAGCGGCGTTGTTCGAAGACGCGCCCTGAGGTCCAGATGAAGCGGGCGGCGGCGTCGAGCCTGGTGGCCGTGAGGCGTGTGGTGCGGGTCATGGTTCGACCGTAGGCGGCGCGGGCGCGGTGGTCTTGAACGATTCGGACGCGTCGCAAGCGGTGCGGGAGCCGGTCGTGCGGGCCCAGTGGGCCCGCAGCGGGCGGTAGTCGGTGACCGTGACGCCGTGCTCGGCGAGCAGGTCGCGGGTGCGCGGGTCGAGCAGGAAGGCGTGGTCGGAGCGGCGCACCCGCCATCCGCCGTCGCCCGCACGAGTGGCGGGGGTGGCGAGGCCGGGGTGGACGGCCCACTCGGTCAGGCCCGGGCGGAGCGCGGCGAGCAGCCGGGCGTAGTGCGCGGGCTTGTCGTCGAGCGGGACCGAGAAGCTGTCCAGGAAGGGGTGGTCGACCACCGGCAGCCCGCGGGCGCGCAGGCGTTCCAGGGCGGGGGCGAGCCAGATCCGCACGGCCAGGCCGTACTCGGCGCCGAGCGCGAGCGCGAGGTCGAGCAGGTCGGGGCGGCCGGCGTCGGCCAGGCAGTGGAAGTCGAGGTGGGTGGGGTGCGGTCCCGGGCCGGCGGCGGCCTCGATCTGGGCCCGGAACTCCCGTTCCACGTCGTCCGCCCGGGCCCGGGCCAGCAGTCGGGCCCGGCCGTCGGGGGTGGCGGGGAAGAGCCGGCCGGCGGGGTCGAGCAGCGAGGGGACGGCGGCGGCCGGGGCGACCGGGCCCCAGCGGTGGCCGGGCTCGTCGGTGTCGCAGACCAGGGTGAGGTGGATCCCGAACGGCAGATGGGGGCGCTCGCGCAGCAGGCGCAGCGCGTGCGCGGATCCCGGGCAGCCGGTCATGAGGCTGCAGGAGGCGGCGACGCCGTGTTCGACCGCCTCGACGACGGCGAGGTTGACGTCCTCGTTGAGGCCGAAGTCGTCGCAGTTGAGGAGCAGCAGGCGGGTGTCCGGCGGGTGGCCGAGCAGTTCGGTGGCGAGGGGGGTCGGCTGGGTCGTGTCCGCGGTCCGCCGGGGAGGGCCGGGCCGTGCGGCCCCCGCGGCCGGCGTGCTCCCCACGGGGCTCAGCCCTCGCGGGCTTCGCGGCGCCGGCGCTTGCCGAGCGGGGCCTGGGAGAGGTCCTCCGCCTGGGAGCGGAGGTTCTTGTAGCCGTAGCCGCGTTCGTCGAGCCAGGCGCGGGCGGACCGCTCGGCGCGGTCGGTGGCGTCGAGGATGTCCTCCTCGGCCTCGCCGGTGTCCTGGTAGCGGAAGGTGAAGACGGCGCGGGCGTTCAGGTCGTAGCTGAGGTGGCCCTCGGGGGTGAAGGCGGCGAACAGGATGTCGTGCTCGGCGGCGCGGGACCGCAGCTCGGCGTGCTGCTCCGGGGTGAGGCCGTCGAAGACGCCGCGGACGGTGATGCGGAACGTGCGGGTGGTCATCCGGCGAGCGTATGCCGTGTCCGGCGGGTGGGCGACGGGTTTTCCGGGCGGGCGGCCTCGCTGGGGCGGGCGGACTCCTCGGGGCGGGCGGTCCCCTCGGGACGGACGGACTCCTCGGGACGGACGCCGGGGTCGGCCCGGACGCAGCTGTAGGGGAGCGGCGGGAAGCCGTTGAACCCGCGCGTGGTGTAGGAGGTGACGTAGGCGCCGCAGGAGAGGATCCACACCGGGTCGCCCGAGGCGGCGTCCCGGGGGACGGGCGTGCCGGCGCCCTCGTCGGCGTAGGCGTCGTCGCTGTCGCAGCTGGGGCCGGCGATCACGGCGGGCACGGTCGGTGCCCCGGGGTGGGTGGGGAACTCCAGCGGGTAGCGCAGCTCGTCCATCTCGTACAGGCCGTTGAACTTGCCGCAGCTCAGGTAGAGCCAGTGGGAACGCTCGCCGCTCAGCTGCCGGCGCTCCGTCAGCCGGGTGACGTGGGCCCGGATCGCGCCGTGGTCGGCGACCAGGTGGCGGCCCGGCTCCAGCAGGACATCCAGCGGCCCGGCGGAGACCTCGCGCAGGTGCTGCACGCCCTCCCGGATCACCGCGAACATCTTGTCCACCGGGGGGTGGAGCGGTTGCCCGCCCCGGTTCAGTACGCCGAGCGCGGGCAGACCGCCGCCGAGGTTGACGTGGTCCAGCCGGATGCCGAGCCGGTCGGCCTCCATGATCAACGGGGCGAGCATCTCCAGCGCGTACTGCCAGGCCTCGGCGGTGAGTTGCTGCGAGCCGACGTGCGCCGAGAGGCCGGACGGGACCAGTCCGGCGTCCCGGGCCGCCGCGAGCAGCGGGACCGCTTCGTCGGGTGAGCAGCCGAACTTGCGGCTCAGCCCCCACAGGGCGCCCTCGCCGGTGGTGGCGAGCCGGCAGAACACCCGGGATCCGGGGGCGTGTTCGGCGATCGCGGCGACATCGGCCAGGCTGTCGGTGGCGAAGTCGCGCACGCCGAGCCGGTACGCCTCGGCGATCTGCCGGTCGGACTTGACGGTGTTGCCGTAGTGGACCCGCTCGACCGGCACACCGGTGCGCAGCGCCTGGGCGATCTCCTGCGGCCCGGCCGCGTCGAAGCCGGCGCCCCGGGCGGCCAGGCAGGCGAGCACCTCGTCGACCGGGCAGGCCTTCATCGCGAACCGGACGTCGACGCCCGGCAGTTCGCTCAGCAGGGCGTCGTACTGGGCCTCGATGCCGTCGAGGTCGAAGACGATCCGGTCGTCGTCGGTGGCGGCCAGGGCGGCGCGCAGGCGTCCGTAGTCAGGCATCGTCGGTGCTCCGGCCGGCGCTGTGGGCGGGTCTGGGGCGGGCGTCCTGGAACAGGTGGCCGTCGGGCTTCGGCATCACGGCTCTCCAGCGTCGGGGTCGGGGGCGCCGGGTCGGGCGTCGGGTCGGTCGGGGGCCGCGCGCCGCGTGGAGGGAGGGGCGGCAGGGCATGGCGGTGCGGGGGCCGGGGCCCCGGTGGGAGTGGTGAGGGAGGGTGGTGCGGGCGTCCGGTGAGGGGTGCCGATGCCTGTTCAGGCCTCGGCAAACAGGACGTGGCCCTACGGTGGACTAGACCAACTTTGAGTGTCAACCCTCGCCACTCCCGCCCCATCCGGCACGCGCCGGCGGCTCGGGACTGATCGGCCTTGACCTGCACCGGCGTTCGAACGGGGCGGATTTGTCGCCGCGTCAGGTCGACGGGTCGGCGGGGGAGTGCCTGTTCAGGCAGGCGGGGCTACCTCAAGGGGCAGAGGGGTGCGCGGTGCGCGGACGGGTGGGTTGATGTGCACCTGGCGGTCGGGGTGAGCGGGGAGGTCGGGCGTTGTTCCCGGATCGGCCATAGGTTCGCTCTATGACCTCATAGATCCACACCGCCTACAGTGGCGAGGTCCGGCACGGTTGGGTGGGTGTGGGTCACCCTCGCCAGTCCGACCTGCCACGTCCGCTCCCGTTCGGAGGACCGTCCGCCATGACCCGCCCGATCCGCGTCGCGATCGTCGGCGCCGGCCCCGCCGGCATCTACGCCGCTGACGCCCTGCTGAAGTCCGACGCCGCCCAGCAGCCCGGGGTCTCCATCGACCTCTTCGAGCGGATGCCCGCGCCGTTCGGGCTGATCCGGTACGGCGTGGCGCCCGACCACCCGCGGATCAAGGGCATCATCACGGCGCTGCACCAGGTGCTGGACAAGCCGCAGATACGTTTGTTCGGCAACGTCGACTACCCCTCCGACCTCGCGCTGGACGACCTGCACCGGTTCTACGACGCCGTGGTCTTCTCCACCGGCGCCATGGCCGACCGCGCGCTGGACATCCCCGGCGTCGGGCTCGACGGCTCCTACGGCGCCGCCGACTTCGTCTCCTGGTACGACGGCCACCCGGACGTGCCGCGCGAGTGGCCGCTGGAGGCCGAGAAGGTCGCCGTGCTCGGCGCCGGCAACGTCGCCCTGGACGTCGCCCGCATCCTCGCCAAGACCGCCGACGAGCTGCTGCCGACCGAGATCCCGCCGAACGTCTACGAGGGCCTGAAGCGCAACCGGGCGCTGGAGGTGCACGTCTTCGGCCGCCGCGGCCCGGCCCAGGCCAAGTTCAGCCCGATGGAGCTGCGCGAGCTCGACCACTCGCCGAACATCGAGGTGATCGTCAACCCCGAGGACATCGAGTACGACGACGGCTCGATCGCCGAGCGGCGCGGCGCCAAGCACGTCGACATGGTCGCCTCGACCATCGAGAACTGGGCCATCCGCGACGTCGGCGACCGCCCGCACCGGCTCTACCTGCACTTCTTCGAGTCCCCCGTGGAGGTGCTCGGCGAGGACGGCCGGGTGGTCGGGCTGCGCACCGAGCGCACCGAGCTCGACGGCACCGGCAATGTGCGCGGCACCGGCAACTTCACCGACTGGGACGTGCGGTCCGTCTACCGGGCCATCGGGTACTACTCCGACGAGCTGCCCAAGCTGCCGTTCGACCCGGTCTCCGGCACCGTCCCGAACGCGGCCGGCCGGGTGCTCGCCGCCGACGGCTCGCACCAGGACGCCGTGTACGTGACCGGCTGGATCAAGCGCGGGCCGGTCGGCCTGATCGGCCACACCAAGGGCGACGCCAACGAGACCGTCGCCTGCCTGCTCACCGACCACACCGAGGGCCGCCTGCCCGGCGCCGCCGAGCCCGACCCGGAGGCGGTCGTCGGCCACCTGCGCGAGCGCGGGGTGCGGTTCACCACCTGGCAGGGCTGGCACGAGCTCGACGCCCACGAGCGCGCGCTGGGCGCGGCGGAGGGGCGCGAGCGGGTCAAGGTGGTGGAGCGCGAGGAGATGCTCCGCCGCAGCGGGGCCTGACCGGCCGGGCCCGGGCCGTCGGGCGCTCGGGTCGTCAGGTCGTGGGGCCGTCGGTGCTCGGGCCGTCAGGCCTCGGCCGGCGGCGGGGTGAGGACGACCGGCCACGCGTCCTCGCCGGCCAGCACGTCGTCCAGCGCGAGCCCCGGGCCGGCGGTGAACACGGCGGTCGCGGTGTCGGCCCGGGCGTACAGCTCCGGGTCGACGGCCGCGTCCGCGCGCAGCACCAGCGCCGCCTCGGGCGCGGCGGGGGAGCGCTCCGGGAAGGCGGCGGGGTCGGCGCCGATCTGCTGGAGCGTGAACGGGTACGCCGCCACCGAGACGGTCAGCCGGTCGCCGTCCAGGGCGTGCTCGGCCCAGCCGTCGGTGGGCAGCAGGTGGAACGCGCCGTCCCCCTCGTGGCCGTACCAGCCGAGCTTCGCGACGGCCTGCTCCCCGGGCGGGCCGTCCGGGTCGACGAGCAGCGCCACCACGGGCGCGTCCGGGTCGTCGGGGTTGATGCCGCTGCGGACGTAGAGCCGGGCCACGGGTGACCTCCGGTCGGGGCGGAACGGGTGGAACGGGGGCGCGACCACGCTAGCGGGTGGCTAGGACAGGTCGCGGCGAGGGTGGTTGTCCGTACTGTCGCCTGTCATGGACGCGAATTTAGCGCCCCCTCGGCGGGTCCGACAGAAGAAGCGCGGGCTCCGGATCAGGTGCCGTCCCGGCCGTCCGCTTCCGTCCGTACCGCGCCTACTCTGTGTACCGTACGAGAACGCGGAACGAAGGCGGACGACATGATCGGTGCGGTGCTGATCGGCATTCTGGCACTCGTGGTCGGGGGCTGTGTGTGCGTGGTGTG
>NZ_BAAAKJ010000247.1:0-3374 GCF_039527695.1 Kitasatospora putterlickiae | reverse complement strand
TGGAGGAGGGCCTGAAGTTCGCCATCCGTGAGGGTGGCCGCACCGTCGGCGCCGGCCAGGTCGTGCGCCGTTACCAGAGGTCCCAGCGCCGCGAGGTGGGCGGCGGCGACGCGGACTGACCGGGGCGGGGGCCGACGCGCGAGGCCCGGGCGGTCACTGGAAGATCGCGACCGGGTGGATGTCCAGGGCGCCGTCCCCGGCGTTCCAGCCCCTGACCTTGCCCAGACACCTGCCGGAGAACTCCTCGGCGGGGCGCTTGCCGCGCAGCCCCGAGTTCTCGCAGACGACCCGGACGTGGGCGGCCGGCGCGGGGGTGCGGGCGCCGCTGTACGGGGCGATGAAGACGGTGGTGCCGGCCGGATCGTCCGAGGTGCGGGCGGCCGGGCGGAACCTGCCCTTGATGAGCACGTACTCCTCGGCGTGGCTCAGCAGCGTGCTCGCGGGCACCGGGTCGGACCGCCCGAGATCGGTCAGCAGCTTGACCAGGGCCAGGTTGCGGACCACGGTGCCGGTCCTCAGGTTGGCGCGGACGATGCCGTGGTTCTCCTCGATCACCTTGAGGAGGACGCCGATCACCTCGACCGGGGCGTGCCGCTGGACGTAGTAGGTGAGCATCTCGTCCGCCCGTTCCAGGCCGAACCCGACCGGGACCCCCGGGAGTTCGGCCTGGGCGCTGCCGCCCTTGCTGATCCGGTGCCACACCTCCTTGGTCAGGGCCTCGGAGTGGCGGCCCATCTGGAACTGGTCGGTGATGACCGACTCGTCCAGGTAGACGCAGATCCCCTGGGTCAGGTCGAGTTCGGTGAGCCGCTTGGCGCGCAGTTCCCGCAGGCCGAGCCGGACGAGGAGTGCCAGGCTCGCCAGCACGGCGACCCAGGCGGCCGTCCAGCCGGCCAGGAGGGGCCACCACTCGCCGAACCAGAGCTTGGACACGGTCGTCGTCCTTCCCGATCTCGATCGAACGCTTCAGGAGGTGTAGGGCGTGCAGCCGGCCACGGTGTGGAGCAGGGTCTCCAGGGCCGCGGGCGGGAACGGGGCGGTCCTGCTCTGGTTGTCGGCGGGCGGGACCGGCAGGCCGGCGGCGCGCAGGTGCTCCTCCAGCCGGCTGCGGCCTTGGGAGTCCAGGCCGACCTGGAAGCCGAGCTCGGTCGCCCGCCGCTGGAGGCCGGGGTCCTTGTCGAGGAGGTCGGCGAGCTCGTCGGCCCTGGGCTTGAGCGAGATGATCCGCGGCGCGGTGACGAACGAGTTGTCCGGGTAGAGCAGGACCCGCCGGGGGTCGGGTGTGCCGTTCTTCGCCTTCCACCGGAGCTGGTAGTCGAGGAACTGGTGCTCGTAGACCACCGGGGTGGGGACCGAGGTGTTGCTGTTCACGAAGGACTCGAAGCGGTCGCTGTCGGGGTGGCCCTGGAAGTCGAGCATCGGTTTGATGAGCCTTCCCAGCTCCTCCAGCCCGGCCGGGTCGGTCGGCACGTCGGGCTTGCTCGCGGTGTACGCGACCTGGGAGAGGAAGGTGTCCGAGGAGTTCGACTCGCAGAAGTTGGAGGTGTACGCGGTGACGGCGTCGCCGTTGACGAGGTTGTCCATCCCGATGTCGAGGTCGTTCCACGTCGTCCTGGCCCGCATGAGCTTCAGGAACTCGTCCATGACGAGGGTGTAGTAGAGCGGCTCGGGGGAGGCGGGGTCCAGATGGGGCCTGGCCGCGTGGTTCCGCGCCAGGGCCTCGGCGTACGGCCGGAAGGCCGCCACGACGATGGGGCTGGTGAACGGCAGCCGGATGACGCTGTGCTCGCCCGCCGCCTCCCGGACGGCCTTGATGTGGTCGGCCGCCGGCTGGCCCGAGGGGAGGACGAAGTCGTACTTCGTGAGGTCGCCGAGCGCGATCTCCCGCGAGCCGGCCGTGTCGACCGTCACCTTGATGCGGTGGCCGATCAGGAGCCGCTGCACCTCGGGGTCCCGGAAGAAGGCGGATTTGGAGGCGACCCGGCCCTTCAGCTCGACCACGGGCAGACCCGGGGGCCGGAGGTTGCCGGTGAGGGCGAGCACCGTCGTGACGGTGACGAGGACGGCGAGCAGGGGGATGACGCGTCGGCGGAACCCTCTTCGGGCGAAGAACAACGGGCGTGCGCCTTCGATCAAGAGGTCCGGCTCGTCGATCGGGATGCTGTCCACCACGGCTGACAGCGTGTCAGGTTTGATCCGGCCCGGGTCGCCGGTCGACAGGTGTTCATCTGTCGTACGCCTGTTCGCCGCCCTCGCCCGCGTGCCCATGACAGGCTCGCCCGACGCGGCCGCTCAGAGTTGGTCCTCCATGCGCTGGAGGCGCAGGTTGACCGTCCGCCAGAGCCACGCGACCGAGAGCGGAAGCGTCGCCAGCCCGACGCCGACCGCGTCGCGCATCCGGTCGGCCGTGAAGTCGTCGCAGTTGAGCCTTGTGAAGCCGGCCCCGATGTTCTCGTAGAACATCGGCGAGCCGCAGTGCTCCTCGGCGCCGCCCGGATACTCGTGCGTGACCGGCAGGAAGGCCAGCCCGACCGCCCACAGCCACGCGCCGAGCGCCAGCAGCCCCAGCGCGTGCGCCCCCCCAGGCCCGCGACCGCTGGGCGCGTCGCCACGCCCGCGCCTCCCGCTCCTCCAGGAGCGCCCCGATCTCCCCGGTCTCCATGCTGTCCCCCCTCGTTCGTACGATGAACGGCCGAGGAGAGCATCGCAGACCGCGCTCCCCGGCCGTCGGCGGGGCGGGTCAGAAGTCGAAGAACGCCCCGGCGGTGCGCAGCAGGACGCAGCGGTTGCCGTAGGTGTGCTGGAAGGAGACCGTCCGGCCCCGGTACACGCCGGTGGCGGTCACCGTGTACGGGTCGTAGATCTGGTTGCAGACACCCGGGTTGACGTTCAGCTGGTCGAGGTCGCCGTTGACGGAGTCGAGCAGCCGGCAGGCGGTGAACGGGTCGGGGTGGGTGGTGGCGCCGTCCGGCGGACAGTCCAGCGTGACCACGTGCGGCGTCCCGGACGCCGGGGTCGGGCCGTGCGCCACGGTGAGCCGGAGACTGGCGTCGGCGGCGGCGGCGGGGACGGGGGTGATCGCGTTGGCGGTGCCCGCGAGACTGGTGGTGAACAGGGCGGTCGCGAGGAGGGCGAGGGCTGGGGTCGTCTTCACACCAGGCGCAACGACCCGCCGGTGGGCGGGTCACGGCGGGTTGCTGCGGTGGAGTGGGAAGTCGGCGGGGCCGACTTCTCAGGCCGGGCCCGGAGCGACGACACCGAGCCGGGGCGACAGTGCGTCGGCCCGGCTCGGGAGCCGTTCAGGAAGAGGTCTCTGTCAGAGGTAGTAGCCGAAGACGTCGGCGATGAGGTGGGTGGGGTTCCAGGAGGCGTTG
>NZ_BAAAKJ010000246.1:991-1666 GCF_039527695.1 Kitasatospora putterlickiae | reverse complement strand
CACGAAATTGGTGATCAGCCAGTTCAGGTTCTGTGCGGCCTGGCTCATCTGATTCAACTCAACGCTCCTGATGATCTGCGGCGTTGCCGTCGGTCCGGCCCCCGAAGCTATCGAACCCGGGCTGCTGGGCACCATGGTGGAAACCGGCCTGGTCGGCCTGCGCCCGGCTCTGGCCCTGGCCCTGGTTGGGCTGCCCCTGGCCGGCGGCCTGCTCGGCGCCGGCGCGGCGGCCCTGCTGGATGCCGCGGCGCAGGTTGGTGAGACGGCCGCGGACCTCCTCCGGCGCGCGGGAGACCTGCGGGCCGGTCAGCGGGGACGCCTCGGCGGTGCCGGAGACCAGGTTGGCCTGCGGGGTGCGCCGGGGCAGGCCCGACATGGTGACCCCGCTGGTCGACGGCTCGCGGACCTGCTCGGCACGGCGCCAGCGCTCGTCGTTGGCGGACGGGCGCCACGGGGCGTCGCCGGGCTGCGGCTGCTGGCCCGGCTGCGGGGCCTGCTGCTGCGGCTGGGCCTGCGGCCGCTGGGTCTGCTGCTGCGACGGCGGCTGCTGGCCGGGCTGCTGCGGGCGGCCCTGGGCGGCCTGCGGCTGGGTGGGCGCCTGCGACTCGTGGTCCGGCGCCGTGGTGCCGGGGCGGCGCGGCTGGTACGGCCGCGGCCGGCTCTGCTGCGGGGCCG
>NZ_BAAAKJ010000246.1:526-868 GCF_039527695.1 Kitasatospora putterlickiae | reverse complement strand
CCGGCCTGCTGGACCGGCTGCTGCGGGGCCGGCGGCTGCTGCGGCCGGCCGGCCTGCTCCGGGCGGACCGGGTTCGGCATGGGCGGCAGCACCGGCTCCACCAGGCCGAGGCCCAGCGGGTCGCGCGGGTCGATGTCGCTGGCCTCGAACCGGGGGCGGGCGAACTGTTGGGTGCTCTCCATCGGGGCGGGCTCGGCCGCGGGCAGCGGCTGGGCCGGCTGGACCTTCGGGAGCGGCTGGGTCCGCTGGTTCTGCTGCTGCGGGTCGCCCGGTGCCGGCCGCTGCGGGCGGCGGCCTCGACGAGTTCGACCGTCGACCTGATCGCCAGGCCGAGTTCCTGGA
>NZ_BAAAKJ010000246.1:0-460 GCF_039527695.1 Kitasatospora putterlickiae | reverse complement strand
GGCCTGACCGCCCTGCGGCGGACGGCCCTGGCCGGGCCGCTGACGCTGCGGCAGCCCGTCCTGGGGGCGCTCACCGGGGCGGGTGCCCTGCTGCGGCGTGCCCGGCCGGCCCGACTGGTCGGCCCAGCCGTGCTGGGGCTGCTCGCCGCGGGCGGCGGGGACGCCGTCGCCCTGCGGACGCTCCTGGCCGGGACGCCGTGCGCCCGGACCGCCCTGCTGGGGACCGGACTGCCGGGGACCACCGGGCTGCTGGCCGCGCTGGGGCAGGCCGCCGGGGCCGCCCTGCTGCGGGCTCTGCCGGCCCGGGGTGCGCTGCGGCAGACCGCCCTGCTGGTTCGACGCCGGCTGGTGGGGACCGGGCTGGCCGGGGCCGCCCGCCCGGCCGCCCTGCGGCGTCGGGTTCTCGCGCAGCGACTGGCCGACCTGACGGGTCGGCAGGCCGCCGCCCCCCCCACCCGGG
>NZ_BAAAKJ010000245.1:0-6261 GCF_039527695.1 Kitasatospora putterlickiae | reverse complement strand
CGTCCGCGTCCGGGTGGCCAGGGTGCCCCCGGTGCCGGTGCTCCCCGTCCGGGCGGCGACCGTCCGCGTCCGGGTGGCGCGCCGCGTCCGGCCGCTCCGGGTGCCCCGGGTGCCGGTGCTCCGCGCCCCGACGGCATGCCGCGTCCGGCCGGCCCGCGTCCGACCCCGTCGGGCATGCCGCGTCCGAACCCGGGCATGATGCCCCAGCGTCCGGCCGGTCCGGGCCCGCGTCCCGGCCCGGGTGGCCGTGGTCCGGGTGGCCCCGGCGGCCGTCCGGGTGCTCCGGGCGGTGCCCGTCCCGGCTTCCAGGGCCGTCCGGCCGGTCCGGGCTCGCGTCCGGCCGGTGGCGGCTTCGGCGGTCCGCGTCCCGGCGGCGGTGCCCCGGGTGGCGGCGGCGGTGGCGTCGGCCCGCGTCCCGGTGGCTTCGGTGGCCGTCCGGGTGGTCCGGGTGCCCGTGGTGGCACGCAGGGTGCCTTCGGCCGTGGCCCCGGTGGCCGTCCGGCCCGTGGCCGCAAGTCGAAGCGGGCGAAGCGCCAGGAGTACGAGGCCATGCAGGCCCCGTCCGTCGGCGGTGTGATGCTGCCTCGCGGCAACGGCCAGACCGTTCGCCTGTCGAGCGGCGCCTCGCTGATGGACTTCGCGGAGAAGATCAACGCCAACCCGGCCGCGCTCGTCTCCGTCATGTTCAACCTGGGCGAGATGGTCACCGCGACGCAGTCGGTCTCCGACGCGACGCTGCAGCTGCTGGCCGACGAGATGGGCTTCCAGCTCGAAATCGTCAGCCGGGACGACGAGGACCGCGAGCTGCTGGAGTCGTTCGACATCGACTTCGGCGCCGACGAGGGCGACGAGGACCAGCTGGCCCCGCGCCCGCCGGTCGTCACCGTCATGGGTCACGTCGACCACGGTAAGACCCGACTGCTGGACGCGATCCGCAAGTCCAACGTGGTGGCCGGCGAGGCCGGTGGCATCACCCAGCACATCGGCGCCTACCAGGTGGCCACGACGGTGAACGGCGAAGAGCGCCCGATCACCTTCCTCGACACCCCGGGTCACGAGGCGTTCTCCGCCATGCGTGCCCGTGGTGCCAAGTCCACCGACATCGCGATCCTGGTGGTCGCGGCCAACGACGGTGTCATGCCGCAGACGGTCGAGGCGCTGAACCACGCCAAGGCCGCGGGTGTGCCGATCGTGGTCGCCGTCAACAAGATCGACGTCGAGGGCGCCGACCCGACCAAGGTCCGCGGCCAGCTGACCGAGTTCGGCCTGGTGGCCGAGGAGTACGGCGGCGACACCATGTTCGTCGACATCTCCGCGCGCCAGGGTCTGAACATCGACCAGCTGCTGGAGGCCGTGGTCCTGACCGCGGACGCCTCGCTCGACCTGCGGGCCAACCCCGACCAGGACGCGCAGGGCATCGCCATCGAGGCCCACCTCGACAAGGGCCGCGGTGCCATGGCGACCGTCCTCGTGCAGCGCGGTACCCTCCGCGTCGGCGACTCGATCGTGGTCGGCGACGCCTACGGCCGCGTCCGCGCGATGCTGGACGAGAACGGCAACAGCCTCGCCGAGGCCGGCCCGTCCCGCCCGGTGCTGCTGCTCGGTCTGACCTCGGTGCCCCGCGCCGGCGACAGCTTCATCGTCGTCGACGAGGACCGCACCGCCCGCCAGATCGCCGAGAAGCGCTCGGCCCGCGACCGCAACGCCGCCTTCGCGCAGCGTCGGGTCCGGGTGTCCCTGGAGGACCTGGACAAGGCCATCGCCGCCGGCTCCATCGAGCAGCTCAACCTCATCATCAAGGGTGACGTCTCCGGTTCGGTGGAAGCCCTTGAGGACGCCCTCGTCAAGCTGGACGTGGGCGAGGAGGTCGAGCTCCGGGTCCTGCACCGCGGTGTGGGTGCCATCACCGAGTCCGACGTGGACCTGGCGATGGGCTCGGACGCCATCATCATCGGCTTCAACGTGCGCGCGGAGGGTCGTGCGCGCGCCGCGGCCGACAAGGAAGGCGTGGACGTCCGGTACTACTCGGTCATCTACCAGGCGATCGAGGAGATCGAGAACGCCCTCAAGGGCATGCTCAAGCCGGAGTACGAGGAGGTGCGCCTCGGCGCCGCGGAGATCCGCGAGGTCTTCCGCTCCTCCAAGTTCGGCAACATCGCCGGTGTCCTGGTCCGCGACGGCATCATCCGCCGCAACGCCAAGGCCCGCCTGCTGCGCGACGGCAAGGTCGTGGCGGAGAGCCTCACCATCGAGGGTCTGCGCCGCTTCAAGGACGACGCGACCGAGGTCCGCGAGGGCTTCGAGGCCGGTGTGACCCTGGGCTCGTTCAACGACATCAAGGTCGACGACATCATCGAGACCTACGAGATGCGCGAGAAGCCGCGCGCGTAAGCGGGTGGCCGCCGGGGCCGGTCGACGGGTGGTATTTCCGTCGACCGGCCCCGGTCCTGCTGTGTAGGGTCCGGGGAGCGGTCCGGTTCAGGGCCGCTCCCCGAGGCCTTCAGGTCGGCTTGACCTGTCACACATGTTCGTGGGAACACTCACTTTCGACCTGTTGTTGGGCGACGTCCGGTCGCTCAAGGAGAAGCGGTCGATCGTGCGGCCCATCGTGGCCGAACTGCAGCGCAAGTACAGCGTGTGCGCTGCCGAGACCGGGAACCAGGACCTGCACCGCAGGGCCGAGATCGGCCTGGCGGTGGTGTCCGGCGAGGCCGGGTACGTCACCGAGGTCCTGGACAGCTGTGAGCGGTTGGTCGCCGGCCGCCCCGAGGTGCAGCTGCTCTCCGCGAGGAGGCGCTACCACCACGACGACGACGAATGAGGACTGTGGAGCCGGGCGGCGCGAGTCGCCGTTCTCACACAGATCAGGACCGAGAGCGCCCACAAGGCTGGGCGCGGGCCGGTACTTTGGGGCAGGGGCCCCGACGGGCGCGCAGCATGCCCGAGTACCCGGCCCACTGCACGAGGAGGCAACGTGACCGACACCGCAAGGGCGCGCAAGCTCGCCGACCGCATCCAGGTGGTCGTCGCCCAGACCCTGGAGCGCCGGATCAAGGACCCGCGACTCGGGTTCGTGACCATCACCGACGCACGGGTGACCGGGGACCTGCGCGAGGCCACCGTCTTCTACACCGTCTTCGGCGACGACACCGAGCGTGAGGCCACGGCCGCCGCGCTGGAGAGCGCCAAGGGCGTGCTCCGCTCCGAGGTCGGCAAGCAGACCGGGGTGCGCTTCACCCCGACGCTGACCTTCGTCGCGGACGCGCTGCCCGAGAACGCCCGGAACATCGACGACCTGCTCGACCGGGCCCGGGCCATCGACGCGGCGGTGCGCACCACCGCCGCGGGCGCGGCCTACGCCGGCGACGCGGACCCGTACAAGGTTCCGGCGTCCGAGCGTGACGACGAGGACGAGTAGTCATGGCGGGTGAGCCGGCGGGCGCCGGTTCCGCGGCCGGTACCGGTTCGACCACGGGGGCGTCCTCCACCGACACGGTGGAGGGTGCCCTCGCGGTGCTACCGGGACCGCGCGCCGAGGAGAGCGGGTCCGAGCTGGTCTGGCAGCAGGTGGTCGCGGAGATCGGGCGGGCCCGCTCGGTCGACCTGATCTGCCACATCTGCCCGGACGGCGACGCGCTCGGCTCCGCGCTGGCGGCCGCGCTGGCCCTGCGCGGGCTCGGCAAGGAGGTCCGGGTCTCCTTCGGGGACGACCCGCAGATCGTCCCCGAGTCGCTGGCGTTCCTGCCCGGCCAGGAGCTGATCGTGCCGGCCGCGGCGGTGCCCGACACCCCCGAGCTGGTGCTCTGCTTCGACGTCGCGGCGGAGAGCCGGCTCGGCCTGCTGCACGACAAGGCCTTCGCCGCGCCGGTGCTGGCCGTCCTCGACCACCACGCCTCCAACCCCGGCTTCGGCACCCACCAGCTGATCGACCCGGGCGCCCCGGCCACCGCCGTCCTGGTGGACGAGCTGCTGCGCCGGCTCGGCGTCGAGCTGGACCAGGACCTCGCCACCTGCCTCTACACCGGGGTGGCCACCGACACCGGCTCGTTCAAGTACCGGGCCACCACCCCGGCGACGCACGAGCTCGCCGCACGGCTGCTGGCCACCGGCATCCGGCAGGACCTCATCTCCCGGCAGCTGTGGGACACCTCCTCCTTCGGGTACCTCAAGGTGCTGGCCGGCGCGCTCGACCGGGCCGTCTACGAGCCGGAGGCGGCCGAGGGGCGGGGCCTGGTGTGGACCTGGGTGCCCTACCAGGACCTGGTGCTGTTCAGCGTGACCGTCGAGGAGATCGAGGGCCTGATCGACATCCTGCGCCGCCCGGCCGAGGCCGAGGTGGCGCTGGTGCTCAAGCAGGACCCGGACGGCACGCTGCGCGGCTCCTCGCGCTCCAAGGGCGCGGTCGACGTCGCGGCCGCCTGTGCCGAGCTGGGCGGCGGCGGGCACGTCTTCGCGGCCGGCTTCTCCGCGCGGGAGGACGTCGACGTGGTGGTGGAGCGTTTCCGGGCCGCACTGCGGGTTCGGTAGCCGTGCCGCGGGTTCGATAGCTTTGCGGTGCGGTTGATGTGTGTAGGGCTTTGACAGAGAGAACTTGATGAAGCGCAAAGGCACCGGTCCGGACGGCCTGGTCATCGTCGACAAGCCGGAGGGCATCACCTCGCACGGGGTGGTCGCCAAGCTGAGGTGGCTGGCCGGGACACGGAAGGTGGGCCACGCCGGCACCCTCGACCCGATGGCCACCGGCGTGCTGGTGATCGGGGTCGAGCGGGCCACCCGGCTGCTCGGCCACCTGATGCTCACCGCCAAGACCTACGAGGCGACCATCCGGCTCGGCCAGACCACCGTCACCGACGACCGGGAGGGCGAGGTCACCTCCTCGACCCCGGCCGAGGCGGTGAGCCGGGAGGCGATCGACGCCGGGATCGCCCTGCTCACCGGCGAGATCATGCAGGTGCCGTCCAAGGTCAGCGCGATCAAGATCGACGGCAAGCGGTCGTACGCGCGGGTGCGCGAGGGCGAGGACTTCGAACTCGCCGCCCGGCCGACCACCATCCACGCGTTCACCGTGCACGGGCAGCGCGCGGCGGTGGCGGAGGACGGTACCCCGGTGATCGACCTCGACGTCACCGTGGAGTGCTCCTCCGGCACCTACATCCGGGCGCTCGCCCGGGACCTCGGCGCCGGGCTCGGCGTCGGCGGCCACCTCACGGCGCTGCGGCGCACCAAGGTCGGACCGTACGGGGTGGAGTCGGCGCGCACCCTGGAGCAGCTTGAGGAGAAGTTGGAGGTGCTGCCGATCGCGGAGGCCGCGGCGGCCGCCTTCCCGCGCTGGGACCTCGACGCCGACCAGGCGAAGCAGCTCTCGCACGGTGCCCGGCTGAAGGCCCCGGGGATGGGCGTGGACGGGCCGATCGCGGTGTTCGGGCCGGACGGCACCTTCCTGGCCCTGGTGGAGGAGAAGGGCGGCCAGGCCCGGCCGGTCGCCGTCTTCGTCGGCTGACCGCAGGCGCGCGGCGGGCGTGCGGGGAAGTTCACCCGGACGAGCGAGCGCGCGAGGTGAACGACGGTCGTGAACGGCGCGGGCGCGGTCGGTCCGCGCTCGCGCCGGGCAGGCTCCCCGGCGGCGAGCAGGTCGCCGCGACGAGTCCACTCCCGGGCCGGCCGGCCCTGCGGGGAGGGCTGCGGGCATGCCGGGACTGCGGGGCTTCAGGGCTCTTTCGGGGGAGGACGGCGCCGAGGCGGGCGACGCGGGCCGTTCCCTGCTGCTGATCCGCGACCGGGACGGACGGCCGCGCGGGCTCGGCTTCGTCGTCGACCGGCAGGGCACCGTGCTCACCGCCCACGAGGCCGTCGCGGACCTCGACCGGATCGTCCTGCACCTCTCCGGCGGACCGACCCTGGTGACGGGCCCCGAACACGTCGAGCCGCTGCCCGGGCACGGGCTCGCCCTGCTGCGCACCGACCCGGCCGTCGGGCTGCCCGTCCCGCCGCTGCCGCTGGCCGGGCCGTCGGGCGCCGGGGCCGGAGAGGGGCTGCTGGTGCCCGTCCCGGTGCGCGGCGAGGGGCGGGCGGACGGGCGGACGGTGCTGCTGCGGTGCGGCCTCGCCGCGGTCACCGGGGCGGTGTACCCGCAGGCCGACCGCTTCCACCCGATCGGCGGAGTGCTGCTGCTCGACGTGCCCTCGGCGGCGGACGCGGCGGCCGTACCCGCCGGGGCGCCGGTGCTGGACGCCGTCAGCGGCGCGGTGGGCGCCGTCTCCA
>NZ_BAAAKJ010000244.1:38399-40357 GCF_039527695.1 Kitasatospora putterlickiae | reverse complement strand
GCGGATCGTCCGGGCCGAGGACGCCGGCCAGCGCCCGGTGGGCCTCGCGGCGCGCGGCGTCGGAGGCGGCGGCGACCACGGCGGTGCGGGCCAGCGGGTGGCGGAACACCAGCTGTCCGGTGGCGTCCAGCCGGGCCAGGCCGTCCGCCTCGATCCGCTCCAGGGTCTCCCGCACGTCCCCGTCCGGGACGGCGCGCAGCCACACGCCGCTGCTGAGGTCCGGGCCGGTGGCCAGGGCGCCGAGCAGCAGCAGCCGGCCGACCTCGGGGGTCATCGCGTCCAGCCGGTCGGCGAAGAGCCGTTCCAGCCGGCGCCCCAGCGGCAGCCGCTCGGGCAGCGGGGCGACGCCGCGCTGCTGGGCGGCGGGGAGCTGCCGGGGCAGCTCCACCAGGGCCAGCGGGTTGCCGTCCGCCTCGGCGAGCACCCGGTCGCGGGCGCGTCCGGCCAGCTCGGGGTAGCGGGTGCCGAGCAGCGCGGCGGCGTCCGCCCGGGGCAGCGCCCGGACGTCGACGGCCTCGGCCGCCCAGCTCTGCGCGGCCTGGCCGTCCGGACGGGTGGCGCCGACGATCACCAGCGGCAGCTCGGCGCAGCGCCGGTGCAGGAAGCCGAAGACGGTGGCGCTGGAGGAGTCGATCCAGTGCAGGTCGTCCAGGATCAGCAGCACGGGGGCGGTGCGCACCGCGTCGTCCAGCAGCGCCAGGGCGGCGGCGCCGACGGCGAAGCCGCTGGGGGTGCCGGAGCGGGCGCCGAACGCGCTCTCCAGGGCCTCCCGCTGGTGGGCGGAGAGCGTGCCGGAGGGCTGGAGCAGCGACCAGAGGGCCTGGTGCAGGGCGCCGAACGCGAGGTCGGTCTCGGCCTCGGAGCCGACGGCGCGCAGCACGGTGAACCCGCGCTCGCGCGCGGCGCGCCCGGCCCAGGCCAGCAGGGTGCTCTTGCCGACGCCGGCCTCGCCGCGCAGCAGCACGGTGGCTCCGCCCGCGCGGTCCTCGGCCCGGTCCAGGGCGGCGGCCAGCAGGCCGGTCTCCCGCTGCCGTCCGATCAGGGCCGGGTCCTGCCTGTCCTGCACCACGGTTCTTTCCTCTTGCGTCGGCCGGCCCGCCTCCGGGCACCCAAGGTTATCCCCTGCCGGGACCGTTCCCCCCGCCCTGGTACCCCCCGGCCGGGACCCTTGTTCCGCCGACCGGGACCAACGGCCCGCAGACCCGCCGCCCGGTGCGCGGCAGGCTCTACCTCAGAGGAACCGCACCGCCGCTCCGCCGCACGGCCCGGCCCGGCATCCGTCGGTCCGCCCCGGTCCCGTCCGTGGACCCACCCCCAACGAGGAGCCCCGTCATGGCCGTTCACCACCTGACCGCCGCCCGCGCCGCCGCGTCCACCCCGGCCACCACCGCCGCCGCGCCCGTCACCGCCGCCGGCGCCGCCCTCGCCACCGCGCGGATCGCCCTCGGGGCGGTGTTCCTCTGGGCCTTCGCCGACAAGACCTTCGGCCTCGGCTACTCCACCGCCGACGGCAGGGCCTGGATCGACGGCGCGTCGCCGACCAAGGGCTTCCTCAGCCACGTGGCCGCCGGGCCGCTGCGCGAGACCTTCCACTCGATGGCCGGGCAGGCCTGGGCCGACTGGATGTTCATGCTCGGCCTGCTCGGCCTCGGGCTCGCCCTGGTGGGCGGTGTCGGCCTGCGGATCGCCGCCGGCGGCGGAACCGTCCTGCTCACCCTGATGTGGGCCGCCGAGTGGCCGCCCGCCCGCCACCTCGCCGACGGCGGCGCCAGCGGGTCGACCAACCCGCTGCTCGACTACCACGTCGTCTACGCCCTGCTGTTCATCGCCCTCGCCGCCACCGGCGCCGGCCGCACCTGGGGCCTCGCCCGCCGCTGGGCCGCGCTCCCGGTCGTCCGCGACCACGCCTGGCTCCGCTGAAACACCCCCCCCCGGCAACCGGGGCCGGTCGCGACCCC
>NZ_BAAAKJ010000244.1:36420-38386 GCF_039527695.1 Kitasatospora putterlickiae | reverse complement strand
CGACCCCCTCGCGACCGGCCCCGGTCCGTCACCGGGAGACTGGCGCCATGTCCAAGAAGCACCCGCGCGCCGCCACCCTCGCCGACATCACCGCCGCTCTGCCGCCGGTCCGGTACTCCCACGGCGTGGCCGCCCCGTCGCCCGCCGGCCGCGCGGAGTTCGTCGACGACCGGGGGCAGCGCTGGCGCAAGGTCCGCGGGCCGCTCCACCCCCGGCTCGTCAAGCGCCTGCTCGCCACCGCCGATGCGGTGATCATCGGACGCAACGGCGGCTTCGCGTTCGACCACATCACTCCGGCGGACCGGCCCGGCATCTGGCCTGCCGTCAAGGACCGGCTGGCCGACCTGGGCGAGTCCCCGGCCTACGGCCCCTTCGAGTTCGCGGCCGCCGACGGCCGCACCCTTCTCTACCTGGAAGAGTGGTGCTGAGCTGCCGCCCCAAACCTGCGGAAGGCAACCGGATTGGCCGATTCACCTGCGAAGGCGAGGTGGCGCGGCTAGAGTCGCGCCCGTAGTGACCGCCGCCCCCGACCGCCGGCGAGAGCACACGGCGCAGCCCCGTACCACCGCACGCACCAGCGGCCCGCCCCTCATGAGCACCGCAGGCCGGGCCGACATGCCGCCGAGCAGACAGGGAACCCGTGCCATGACCATCCGACCAGTCCGTCGGACGGCGACCGCCGTCGCCGCCGCCGCTCTCAGCACCGGGGCGCTGCTGGGGGCCGCCCCCGCCGGCGCCGCTCCCGCTCCCACTCCCGCGACCTCCACCACGCCGGCCATGGCCGTGCTGCCGACCGGGGTGCCGGGCAAGTCGTACAGCGACCCCACCGGGGTCAACCGTGGCGGCGTCGTCGTCGGCTACGCCTACGCCTGGGGGCAGGGCGTCGAGGCCAGCGCGATCCGCTGGGCCGCCGACGGCACCCCCGCCACCCTCCCGCCGCTGCCCGGCGAGGACTTCGCGCAGGCCCTGGGGGTGAACGACGCCAACCTCGCCATCGGCGTCTCCTGGCCCGCCGGCCGCACCTCCTGGGAGTCCACCGCCGTCCGTTGGGCCGCCGACGGCGCCGTCACCGCACTGCCCCCGCTGCCCGGCGACCTGTACAGCAGGCCCACCGCGATCGGCGGCAGCGGCATCGTGGTCGGCACCTCGTACGGCGCCGCCGCCGGCACCCGCGCGGTCGCCTGGCGCCCGGACGGCACCACCGTCGCCCTGGCCCCGCTGCCCGGCGACACCACCAGCGAGGCGACCGGCGTCAACGCCGCCGGCCTCGTCATCGGCCGCTCCTACGCCGGCATCGGCGCCTTCCACGGCATCGTCTGGAGGCCGGACGGCACCCCGACCCGGTTCCAGGACGGCCCGACCGCCGGGAGCGGGGACTGGCCGGTCGGCATCAACGACGCCGGCACGGTGATCGGCGTCGCCGACCGCCCGACGGGCCTCGGCAGCAGCCGCCACGGCCTGGTCCGCTCGCCCTCCGGAACCCTGCGCGACCTGGGCGCGAACACCCTGCCCACCGCGCTCAACGCCTCCGGCGCCGTGGTCGGCCAGTACCAGCCCGACCCCGACTACTCCGCCACCCACGCCGCCCGCTGGAGCCCGGACGGCACCCTCACCCCGCTCCCCCGCCAGCCCCAGACGGGCGGCAGGTCGATCGCCGTCGGCATCAACGACTCCGGTACCGCGATCGGCTACTCCTGGGACGGCATCCCCGCCCGCCAGTACCAGTCCGGCCGGATCTGGGCCTCCGACGGCACCCTCACCGACCTCGACCCGAGCAACACCGCCGGCAACACCACGCTGTTCGTCAACGACTCCGGCCTGGTCGTCGGCCTCTGGCTGCTCCGTTCGCCGGGCATGCTCTACCCCACCCACCTGACGGCGGTCTGGCGCCCCTGAGGTCCGCCGTCCCGCCGCCGTTCCCGGGGCGGCTTCGTCGTCCAGGTCGTCACCGGGGCCGTCGTACGCG
>NZ_BAAAKJ010000244.1:35069-36401 GCF_039527695.1 Kitasatospora putterlickiae | reverse complement strand
CGGTGACGGCGACCTCCCGCTAGCCACCGGCACCCGCCTCCACCAGCACCAGCGTCCCCGTGCTGCCCGGCCGCACGGCGTGCCGCACACCCGCCGCCACCTCGTGGAGCCCACCCGGTCCGACCGTCACCTCGACGCCGTCCACGAGCAGTTCGAGGCGCCCGTCGAGCACCAGCAGCAGCTCCGCCGTGTCGTGCACCTCGACCGGCAGCGCCCGCCCGTCCATCCGCAGCACCTTCACGGCGGCCGTCCCCACCCGCCCGAGCACGGCGGACTCCCACGGCGCGGGCAGCGCGGACGCCGTCTCGTACAGATCGACCGGGTTCATGGCAGGCCTCCTCGGCGAGCGTGGCTCGCGCTGGTGTTCGGAAGGGACGTCACCGGACGCTACCCGCGCACCCGGGCCGGTTGGTCGACCGTTTGGCAAAACCTCGCCGGCCCCGGTCCCGCCGACGGCCCCGGTCCCGCCGACGGTTCCGAGACATAGCCACAACTTCGCCACAAGAACGTTCGTACGACGCCCGGTTCGGCCGTCTCCCTGGAAGCATCCCTGCTGGGCACCGGGGAGGTGTCCGTGGACGCGATCGACTGGGGGTTGCGATGAACGCTCCGGCCAAGGCCGCGAGGCCGCCACTGGACCGGTCCCGGCTCGCCGGAACGGTGGCGGCGTCGGGCCTGCTCGCCCTGGCAGGACTGGCCACCGCCGTCCTCGGTTTCAGCTGGTTCCTCGACGCCAACGACGCCGCGCTCGGCTACCGCTCCGCCCCGGTGTGCGGAACGGCGCAGCACGCGACCGGCACGGACTGCGTGCGGCGCGAGACCGGCAAGGTGACGGACCGGTACACCGTCAGCGGCGACGGAACCACCTACATCGTGAAGGTGGCACGCGAGGCGGCCCCCGCCCACCGCTACGAGGTCACCGGGAACCTCTACACCGCTGCCGAGGTGGGCACGGACGTGGACCTGACGCTCTACCGGGGACGGGTGGCCGAGCTCTCCTCCCAGGGACACCGCTCCGGCACTCTGGGCACGCCCTGGCTCCCCTCCCTCAAGGTGTCCCTGCTGGCCGGCCTGGGAGCGACGCTCACGATCCTGGGCCTGACCTGGTCACGCGCGGGCACCCGGGCGGCCTCCTTCGCCCTCGCCATGGGCGGCTTCACCGCCGTCACCGCGATGCTCGGCTGCCTCGGCCTCATCACGACGTCCCTGCCGGTCGCCGCCCTCCTGGCCGTCCCGGTCCTCGGCTGGCTGGCCATGACCGTCTCCGCCACCGTCATCGTCCGGGACTCCTGACATCCCCCGTACAGAACACGGCTGTCGGCCTCCAGCCCG
>NZ_BAAAKJ010000244.1:29765-35034 GCF_039527695.1 Kitasatospora putterlickiae | reverse complement strand
GAGGCCGGGGAGGTCAGGACGGACGGACCACCGCGGTCCTGGCGGCCGGGGCCGTCGCGTCCGGGCGGCAGAACAGGTCCCGCTCCGGCAGCGCGCCGGTGGCCAGGAACCGGTCTGCGGCGGTGACCGCGCAGGACGGCGTCCACGGGTCGTAGGCGCCGTGGTTGCCGCCGTCGACGGTCACCATCCGGGCCCGCTTGCCGAGCGCGGCCCGCATGCCCAGCGCCCCGGCCAGCGGGGTGGCCGGGTCCCGCGTGGTCTGCAGCAGCAGGACGTTGGCCGGTCCCCGGTCGGTGACCCGGACAGCGGGCTCCAGCGGGGCGGGCCAGAAGGCGCACGGCCAGACGTTGGCGCCCATGCCGGCCACGATCGGGTTGCGCTGCCGGCTCTCGGTGACCTTCCGCTGATAGCGGTCGAGGTTCTTCGGCGCCGGGGTGTCGCCGCAGAGCACCGCCACCAGCGCGGCCACGTCGTTGTCCTCGGGAACGCCCGGGGTGCCCTTGACCAGCCACCAGTACGGGACGGGCCCGGCGCCGTCGTCGGCGAGGAAGCGCCACCAGTCGGCGATCTCCTGGAACAGCGACTCGTGGTAGGAGTCGAAGCGGTAGATCGCCCGCCACAGGTTCCCGTTGACCGGCCCGGCGACCGGGTGGGTCACCGGCGTGCGGTCCAGCTTGGCGGCCAGCGCGAGGTAGTTGGCCCGCACGGCGGCCGGGGTCGCGCCGAACCGCAGCGTGGCGTCACGCTCGGCCGCCCAGGCGGCGAAGTCCTCGAAGCGCAGCTCGCTCGCCGGGTCCCAGGAGGCCAGCCGGTCCTGCCAGGTGACGTTGGGGCTGACATTGGCGTCGAGCACGAAGCGGTCGGTCCGGCCCGGGAACAGCTCGGCGTAGACGGCGCCCAGGTAGGTGCCGTAGGACGCGGCGCGGTAGGAGATCTTCGACTCGCCGAGGGCGGCCCTGATCCGGTCCAGGTCGCGCGCGGTGTTGGCGGTGGTCAGGTGGCGGATCAGCTCGCCGCCGTTGGCCAGGCAGTCGCGGGCCAACTGGCGGGCGAAGCTCACGTTCTGGTCGATCGCGCCGTCCGGGGCCGGGAACGGGAAGACCAGCTCGTTGGGCAGCGAGGCGGCGCTGCGGCCGCAGCTGACCGGCGTGCTGCGGCCGACCCCGCGCGGGTCGAAGCTCACCAGGTCGTACCGGTCCCGCACCTCCTGCGGGTAACCGGCCTCCTGGGCGGTGGGCAGGTGCAGGCTGGCCACCCCCGGGCCGCCGCCGTTGTGCACCAGGATGCCGCGCCGCACGCCCGGCTTGGCGGTCGCGAGCCGGGACACCGCGATCTCGATGGTCCGCCCACCGGGGTTCTGGTAGTCCAGCGGCACCCGCACCGTGGTGCAGCGCAGCCGCGGATCCACCGGCGCCCCGGACGGATCGGCGGGGCAGTCCGTCCACACCAGCGGCCGGGGCCGCTGCTCCGGGGCCGCTTGCGCCACTCCGGTGCCCGCTCCGGCTCCGGCGAGCACCAGCGCGAGTGCGGCGCCGACGGTTCTCCATGGTCCTCTTAATCTCATAGGTCTGGACCATAGGGATGGCTCCAGGGGGTGTCGTCCTCCTGGAGGGGTACTGTCCCGCGCGGCCGGGAGCGGGCCGTCCTGCGGGCGTACGTCACCCGGCCGCCGGGGCTTCCCGCTCCCCCCGGCGCTGCTCGTACCGCGCGGGCGCGTCGAGGATCCAGGACCAGGCGGCGGGGTCGTCGACGGGCCCCACCCGGTCGGCGCCCTCGACACAGCGCGGATCGTCCCGCTCGGCGAGCCCGTGGACGGCCCAGATCCTCAGGTACTGGTCCTCGTCGTCGAGCAGTCCGACCAGGGTGTCCCCGACCACGGGATCGGGGTTCATGCTCTCCGAGAGAACGTAGCCGGCGGACCTGCGCACGGCGGCATCGGTGTCCCCGGTTAGTACGAGCAGGGCGTTCAGCCCGTCGGCGGTGAACGCCCGCCGCCCGGACCGCTCCGAGTGGACGGCGCCGAGGATCGACGGCACCACGCGCCTCACCACGGCGGCTCGGTGCGTGAGGTGGGCAAGGCCCAGCGGCTCGATCCTCGGATCGTCGTGCTCGCCCAGGCCGCACAGGACCTCGGCCAGGACCTCCGGGTGTTCCTCCTCCGTCACCCAATCGAGGAGGAACTCCAGCCCGCGCTGTTCGAACGGTTCCCTGGAACCGAGGAAGAACAGGACCCCGGCACCGAAGCGGCGAAACAGGGGGTCACGGTGGGCGCGCAGTGCCGCCGCGGCCTCCCAGGTCTCATCGTCCTGCCGCGCGACCAGGGTGCTGGTGATCTCCTGCCAGGAGGCGTGGTCCCAGTCGGGGTGCTCCAGCGCGGCCGCGCGGCCGGCCAGCTCCTCGACTCCCGGGCGGATTCCGAACCGCGCCTCCAGGAGGGTGAGGATGCCCGTGTGGCCGTCGCGGACGGTCATCCCGCCGAGGCGCAGCTCGTGGTACTCGGTGAACCACGGCGCGTCCCGGACCCGCTCCCGCTCGACCGCGCCCGAGGAGCCTGTCCGCTCCCGCAGCACGGCTACCGGGCCCCTCTCGTGCCAGTGCCGGGCGCGCGCCAGCAGCTCCGCGCGGGTGGCCTCGCCGAGCAGGGACACCTCGCCGAGCAGACCGAGGGTGAGACCGATGGAGCCGCTGTCGACGGCCCGCAACTGCGGGGTGGTCCCGTCCGGCAGCCGGCGGACCGGATCCGCGCCATGGAGCACCAGCTCATCGGCGACCGCCTCGTCGAACGCGGCGATCGCCAGGCAGAGCACCGGGGTACCCCGCTCGTCGACGGTGTCCGGGTCCGCCCCGTCCTCCAGCAGCGCCCTCACCGCGTTCGCGTCCCCGCCCCGCACCGCCGCGATGAGTCGCTCCCCGGCCATCCCCGCCCCCTGCCGCACGCCGGTCACTCCTCCGCGTAGTACCTGTCGTAGCCCACTGAGAACTCCTCCACCGAGAAGCCCTCGAACGCGCCCGTCGATTCGAGCGTACGGAGCCGGTCCAGCGCCGCCGCCGCGGCCGGCGAGGGGTGAGCGGCGAGGTGGGCCTTCGTCGCTTCGGCTCCGTGGCCGAGCAGGAGCTCGACGTCGATCGAGCACGCCGCGTCGAAGCCGGCCTCCCTCGCGTTCCAGACGAGGAGGGCGTCGTCGAGGTCGCCGCTGTTGAACAGCTGGACGCAGCAGAGCTTCATCAGCTCGGTGTCGCCCCGCCCCTGAGCGTGCCGCTCGCGTTCCGCGTGCTCGCGGAGCAGTTCGCGGATCTCGTCGAGCCCCGCACCGGCGGGGCGCAGCCCGAAGCGGCGCAGGCTCTCCTCGTCGTCCACGCGACGACCGTACACGCACGGTGGAGTGGGAAGTCGGATGGGCCGACTTCCCACTCCACCGGGGGTCAACGGGGCGGTGTGGCCGTGGAGGTGGGGGCGGGGAACGGGGTGGCGTGCGGGTGATGGCCGTGCTGGCGGGTGGTGAGGGGGTAGGCCCACGCGAGCAGGGCGAGCAGGAGGACGAACGGGAGCAGGGTGCAGAGCGCGGCGCTCCCGCCGCTATCGCGGGGCTCAGCGGGCATCGGTGAGGTCGAGTTCGGCCCAGACGGTCTTGGCGTTGGGGCGGCGGGGCAGCGTGCCCCAGCGGTCGGCAAGGGCGTCGATCAGCACGAGGCCCCGGCCGGACTGGGCGTTCGAGGTGCGGGCGGCGGGGAGGGTGGCGAGGACGGGGAGGCGGTCGCCCCGGCAGTCCGAGATCTCGATCCGGAGGGTGGCGCCCCGGCGCACGAGGGTGGTGAGGCAGAGGTGCAGCTCGAATCCGCGCCCCGCAACGCGACCGTGCCTGATCGCGTTGGACGCCAGCTCCGCAACGATGATCAGAGCGGAGTGGAACGACTCTCCGAACGTGGACTCGACTCCCCAGTGGGAGAGTTGACGTCTGGTGATGTTTCGGCAGAGGCATGCGCCCTTGGGCGTGGCGGCGAGTGCGATGGTGTGGCGGCGGGGGTTGTCGAGCGGAATTTCGGTCGTCATGGGGAAAAGCCTGGCGCTCCGGACGTACGCTGACCACGAGTTCGGCAAGCACGGAGCGTGCCTGTCCGGACGCGGAGGGTCGACCGGTCGGGGCGGCTCGGATCATTCGGTCGCAAGCACGTGTGAGCAGGGGAGATTCCCATGGTGAGTGGTGTCGAGCGTACGGTCTTCGACGACGGGGAGACGGCGGAGAACTCGGACGGGATCGCGGAGTTCTACAACGCCGTAGGCAAGTTGATCAAGATGTTCCGCGAGCGGGCCGGACTGACGCAGCGTGAACTGGCCGACCTCATCGGCTACAGCGAGGACATGATCGGCGCCGTCGAGCGGGGAAAGCGGACGCCGAGAGTCGAGATCCTGGAGAAGGTGGACGACGCCGTGGGCGCGGGCGGCGCGCTGAAGCTCATCGCGGACGACGTGATGAAGGCGAAGATCCGGGTGAGCGAGCGTCACCCGGCCTTCGCGCGCGCCTTCACGTCCGAGGAGTCGAAGGCCATCGAGATCCACGAGTACAACAGCCTGCAGATTCCCGGACTGCTGCAGACGGAGGCGCACGCCCGGGCGCTGTACGACATGCGCAGGCCGTGGCTCTCCATCGAGCAGATCGACGAGTGGGTGGCCGCGCGTATGAGCCGTCAGGAGATCCTGAGCCGCTGGCCGTTGCCGGTCATGAGCTGGGTGATCGACGAGAGCGCCCTGCGCCGCCCATTGGGTGGCCGGGACGTGCACCAGGCCCAACTGCGCCACCTGCTCAAGGTCGCCGAGATCCGTGGCCTGGAGCTCCAGGTCATGCCGCTCGACCGCACAGAGAACGCGGGCATGGGAGGCTCGTTCACCCTGCTCACGCCCAACGGTCGCCCGCAGATCGCCTACGTGGCGGTCCAGCACGTAACCAGGCTCATCACGGACCCGGTCGAGGTCCGTAAGATGGCTGCACGGTACGGCACCCTGAGGGGGCAGGCGCTCACCATGAGGGAGTCCCTGACCCTGATCGAGCAGATTCTGGGAGAGCGGTAGTCATGGCCGAACTTGCGTGGTTCAAGAGCAGCTACAGCAGCAACGAGGAGGCCCAGTGCGTCGAGGTCGCCGAGACGCCCGGCACCGTCCACGTCCGTGACTCCAAGGACAAGAGCGGCCCGCAGCTGGCCTTCGAGCCGGCCGCGTGGAAGGCGTTCGTCAACTTCGCCGCGAACGCCGACGTCTGAAACCCGACCCCAC
>NZ_BAAAKJ010000244.1:21653-29751 GCF_039527695.1 Kitasatospora putterlickiae | reverse complement strand
CCTGCTCCCATGACCGAACTGACCTGGTACAAGAGCAGCCACAGCAGCAACGAAGACGCCGCGTGCGTCGAGGTCGCCGAAGCCCCCGGCACCGTCCACGTCCGCGATTCCAAGGACAGGACCGGCCCCCGGCTCACCTTCGAACCCGCCGCCTGGCAGGCCTTCGTGGACTTCGCCGCCGCCGCCGAAGCCTGACGGCGTCCGGCGGGCGGCGTCGTCACCAGTCGGGGTCCGCGTTCTGGTCCTTGCTCGGAACGTGGAGGTCCCCGTTGAACTGCAGGACGGTCTCCGAGTCGAACCTGTCGCGCGGGATCCCCGTCAGCTTGCTGATCTCGTTCTTCAGTTGCAGGTCGGTGGCCATACCGCCGAGCCCGTAGCGGGGATCACCCGGCTGGTACTGCAGGCGGTTGACCGCCCAGCTCTCCCGGTCCCCCGCGATTCTCACGCGCACGACGCGGTCGGCGTCGATCATGCCCCCCAGCTCCTTCAGGGCGTTCATGGGGGTGAACTGCTCCTTTGATTCGTCCGGCACCTGCACCATGTGGGTGCCCATGATCGAACCGTCGTCGTGGAGAACGGAGACGGTGAGGCAACTGGTGATCTCGGGGTACTTCGCGTACTGGCTGGAACTCGCGGAGCCGACCGCGCCCTCCTCGATGGGCACGGAGTTCGACCGCTTGTACTTCCTGGGCATGTCCCTCTTCCGTTCGCTCGGTCGTCGGGTTCAGTGCGCGTCCTGCTCGTCCGACTCCGTGTCGGGGGCCGGTGTTCCGGGAGCGGCGTAGGGCACGCCGACCCACTGGTCCTCGGGCAGGCGCCGGCCGTCGTCGGCGGACTCGTAGTACTCGACGCGCGGGGTGTCGCCGCCGACGGGCGCGGGGTACTGGTCGGTGTAGTAGAGGACCGTGTCGAAGGACAGGTGCCCGTTGGATCCGAGGTCGGTCCCGTCGTGGCGGATCGGCACCAGGGTGTGGGTCTCCGACCAGAGCGCGCCGGAGTGCTTGGGCGCGACGTCCAGACCGTGGGTGTAGGTGACGGTCTGGAGCGTGGTGACGGAGTAGCGGCGCTCGTAGCCCGTCTCCAGCGACATGTTGACCGAGGCGGTGGCGGTCGCCTTCACCCCGAGGCCGAACGGCTCGGCGGACGCCTCGACGCCGACGCTCACCCCGACCTGGATCCCCGTGGCCTGGGAGAACGCCTCGCTCTGCTCCTTGGTGACACCGGATTCGATCATCTTCGACTCCGGGGCCACGGTGCTTCCCTCCCGGTTGTCCCGGTAGAGCGCGAGCGAGAAGTAGCGCTTGCGCATCACCTTGTAGAACGGCGAGTTCTCCACCTTCCACGCCGCGTCGCGGTCCTTGTCCTGGACCATGAAGTACGGCACCGTCACGATGCGGTCGGTGGCGATCTTCGTCTGCGCGGGAGGCTGGTCGTAGGAATCCAGGTGGGGGATGGCCGGGTCCGGCCCCTTCTCCACGACCGAGGGGACGTCCAGGACGTAGGACACGTCGTTGGGCGCGGGCCTGCCGTTCGGAGCGTAGGTGAACGCCCCGGTGGGGACGTACATGTGCAGGTCCTCGTCGTCGAGCGGGTAGCTCGGGTTCACGACCGCCCACACGTTGTCGAGCAGGGCCTTCTCGGCCACCTCGCCCCGGCGCACGTACGGGTGGTTGTTGTACGTCTCCTTGACGCACGCGATCTTCGTGAGCAATCCCTTCTCGCCCCCCTCGGAGCAGAAGACGTCCCCCAGGGCCCGGTAGCCGGGGGGCGGCACCGGACGCAGGTACACCTGCTTGAAGCCCGCGCCCTCGCCCTGGAAGGTGCCCAGCACCTCGAACTTCACCGGGGGCTTGAGGAGATCGCTCCCGGAGGGTACGCGCGCCAGCAGCCCGCCCTGGTAGTGGACGGCGACCCCGCCGTCGTCGCGGATGTACGCGTCGGTGTAGGGCGTCATCGTGAGCGCCCACCAGCCGTCCGAGAACGGCAGGCGAAAGCTCGCCGTGAGCTTGTCGGTGCCCGTCCAGGTCCTGCCCCATTCGCTCTGCTTCATGGTGAAGGCGAGTTCGAGGTCTCCGTACTTCTGCGTGATCACGGTTCTCCTTCCGGGCCGCACCGCGGGATCCGTCGGGGATCCCCTCGCGGCACGAGGCATTCTGCATGCGCATCACCTCCGGGTCCCGGGGCGCACCGCCTCCACACGCACACGCAATCCCAACAGCGCACGTCCCCGGCGCCCGCCACGGACCGGATCGGGACATAGCCACGGGTTCGCCACAGGAACGTTCGCGCCACGCCCCGTTCGGCCGCCGCCCTGGGAGCATCCCTGCTGGGCACCGGGGAGGTGCCCGTGGACGCGATCGACGGGGGTTGCGATGAACGCTCCGGCCAAGGACGCGAAGGCACCGGTCTGGATCCGGGTCGCCGGAGCACTGGCGGCGGGCCTGTTCCTGCTGGCGGGACTGGCCACGGCCGTTCTCGGCTTCCGCTGGTTCGTCGAGGCGCGCGACGCGACGCTCGCCCACCGCTCCGCCCCGGTGTGCGGCACCGCGTCGCACCGTCCCGGTACGGACTGCGTGCTGCACGAGACCGGCAAGGTGACGGACCGGTACACCGTCAGCGGCGACGGAACCACCTACTACGTGAAGGTGGCGCGCGAGACGGTCCCCACCCACCGCTACGACGTCACCGCGAGCTTCTACGGCGCCACGAAGGTCGGCGCGGACGTGGACCTGACGATCTACCGGGGGCGGGTGGCCGAGCTCTCCTACCAGGGGCACCGCACCGCCAACGTGGGCACGCCCTGGGTCTCCTCCCTTCAGGTGTCCCTCACGGTCGGCCTGGGGGCGGCCCTCACGGTCCTGGGCCTGGCCCTGTCGCGGGTGGGCGCGCGGGTCGGCTCCTTCGCCGCCGCCGTCGGCGGCTTCACCGCCGTCACCGCGATGCTCGGCTGCCTGACCCTCATCGCGAAGGAGTGGCCGGTCGCCGCCCTCCTGGCCGTCCCGGTCCTCGGCTGGCTGTTCACGACCGCCGCCGCCACCGTGGTCGTCTGGGACGAGACGTCCCCGAGACGGGTCCGGCGGTGAAACAGGACGCCGACAGCCCTGATCCGTAGGGGTGGCGGGAGTGGGACGTCGGGTCGGCCGGCCTCCACTCCACCGACGTGATCTAGCCATCGAAGGTCATTTTCCAGCCTGACACACCATTCCAAATGCGAAGAATCCATCTGACATTCGAAACTGATACATCTCCATGACATTGCACATGTGCGGTTTCACATGTGAAATGGCATCACCTCGCCCGATGGCGCCACCGGGCGGGCACCACACCTATCGAAGGAGACTTCGCCATGAACCGTTCGCTGAAGGGTCTGACCCTCCTCGCGGCCACCACGGCCGCCGCCGGCACCCTGATGGCCGCGCCCGCCCAGGCCGCGACCACCGGTACCTCGACCACGACCGCGACGTTCGAGACCTGTAGCCCGTGGTCGCTGCAGAGCGGTCTGCAGACCCAGGTCTGTGCCTCGGTCAACGGCACCAACGTCCAGTTCCTCGGCCGCATCGCCCTGGCCGGCCCGCCGTCCCCCGGCTACCCGCCGCAGCCGCAGGACCTGATCACCACCATCTCCGGCCAGGTCGTCGGCGGCGCCTCGCTCGGCACCGTCAACCAGGGCGTGAACTTCCTCGCCAGCACGGTCACCGTCAACGGCCCGAGCGCCACCGTGCCGTGCAACAACGTCGTCAGCGGCACCTTCAGCGTCGCCAAGTTCGGCTGGAACCCGTCGCCGGTCACCATCAGCACCCCGATCCCCTGCTGATCAGAGCTGACTGAGCACCCGTGAACCCCGGGGTCGGGAGGGCGCGCCTCCCGGCCCCGGCCCGCCCGCCTAGCGGATGAGGCCCACGAAGCCGTCTCCCCCGTCCAGGCAGGCGAACGTACCCGCGCAGCACCGTTCCCACCCGGTGGGTGCCGCGAGCAGGGAGAGCCGCGACCACCGGTGGACGGCCTGTGGGTTCCGGCGGAGCCACAGGCCCAACCGGGGGACCGTCACGTCGTCGGCGGTCGGGGCGGAGGGCCGGGTGGGCCCCGGCAGGACGGAGACGACGTCCGCAGCCGGGTTCCCGAACAGGTCCACGCCGTCCCACACCACCTCGGAGGTCGTGGTCCTTCCCCGGGACGCGCCGGCCTCGACGGTGATCCCGGCGAGCCGGTCGGCGCGGCCCGGCCCTCCCCCGGCGACCGTCAGCACGACGTCCCCGAAGACGGCGACGGTGTTCCACGCCCCGTCGTGGAGGATGCCGCCGAGCCAGGCGTCGTGGGCGTGCCGCAGGTGGGCGTAGCCGGCGCGGGTCAGCGTCATGCACTGCCTCGACCGGTGGCTCCCGGGGGTGGCCCCGAGCATCGCGCCCGCCTCCTCCGGGGTCATCCCGAACCTGAGCGTTCCGGCCCCGGCCGGCAGGACCACGCCGGTCCCCGGCAGCAACTCCAGCATCAGGCCATTCTGCTCCACCCCGCGCCCGCCGCCGACGCAGGGGTGCGTTCGGCCGGCGTCAGGCCGGGTGGACGAGGCGGCTCTCGTAGGCGAAGACCACGGCCTGGATCCGGTCTCGGAGTTCGAGCTTCTGCAGGACCCGCCCCAGATGGGACTTCACGGTCGCCTCCGCGAGATGGAGGGTGGCCGCGATCTCGGCGTTGGACAGGCCTCGGCCCACCTGGACGAGCACCTCGCGTTCACGGACGCTGAGCCGGCTCAGGCGCTCGTCGTCCCCGGGGCTCCTGCCGTCGGGGATGTGCGGGCGGAGGTTCTCCAGCAGGCGCCGGGTGATCCTCGGGGAGACCACCGCGTCGCCCGCGGCGATGCTGCGGATCGCGGTGAGGAACTCCTCGGGCCTGGTGTTCTTCAGCAGGAAGCCCGAGGCTCCGGCGTTGAGCCCGGCGAAGGCGTACTCGTCCAGGTCGAAGGTGGTGAGGATCAGCACCCTGCTCCGCGGGGAGACCTCGACCACCTGCCGGGTCGCCTCGATCCCGTCGGTCCCGGGCATCCGGACGTCCATAAGGACGATGTCGGGGCGCAGCTCCCGGGCGAGGCGGACGGCTTCGGCGCCGTCGGCGGCCTCGCCGACCGGCGCCATGTCGGGCTGGGCCTCCAGGACGGTGCCGAAGGCCATCCGGAGCAGCGCCTCGTCGTCGGCGATCAGGACGCGGATCGTCACGCGGGCCCCGCTCCGCCGCCGAGGAGGAGGCGGGTGTGGACGCCCCAGCCGCCGCCCGGCAGCGGTCCGGCGCGCAGCGTGCCCCCGTAGGCGGCCGAGCGCTCGCGCATGCCGGGGATGCCGTGGCCGGACGGCTTCCCGGCGAGCCGTTGTGGCGGGCGGGGGCCGCTGTCGGTGACGTCCACCGTGACGGCCTCGGCCGAGCACCGGATCCGGACCCGCGCGCGGGTGCCGGCGGGCGTGTGCTTGAGGGCGTTGGTCAAGGCCTCCTGCACCAGGCGGTAGACGGTGAGTTGCGCGGTGGCGGGGACGTGGGCGTGGCCACCGTCGAGATCGAGGCGGGTCGGCAGCCCGGCGGCGCCCATCTGCTCGGCGAGGGCGTCCAGTTGCGCGATGCCGGGCAACGGGTGGCGCTCCGCGTCCGGCTCGTCGGTCCGCAGGACGCCCAGGGTCCGCCGCATGTCGGTCAGGGCCTGCCGGCCGGTCTCGGCGACCTGGAGCATCGCGGCGGTGGTCCGGTCGGGCGAGCGGTGCTGGGCGTAGACGGCGGCGTCGGTGAGCGCGACCATGACGGACAGGTTGTGGGTGACGATGTCGTGCATCTCCCGGGTGATCCGCGTCCGCTCCTCGGCGACGGCCAGGCGCGCCCGCTGCTCCTGCTCCCGCTCGCGGCGGGAGGCCCGTTCCTCCACGGCCGCGAGGTAGGCGCGCGTGGTCCGCACGTTCACCCCGAGGACGGCCGCGGCGACGGCCATCGCGCTGACCGCGACGAAGGGGGTGAGGAACGCGCCGTCCGCCGCCCAGCGCAGGCAGGCCAGCAGCGCCCCCGCCTCCACGACGGCGGCGGCGGCGAGCGCGGCACGCCGGCCCGCGTTCGCGGCCACCGTGTAGAGGGCCACCAGCAGGGCGACGTCCGCCGGCAGTTGCACGTCCGCCAGCCACTGGACGAAGGCCGCGCCCGCCACGGCGGCGAACACCGGAAGCGGGGCCCGGCGGCGCCACAGCAGGGGCAGCGCGAGGGCGGCGGTGAGGGCCACGGCCACCGGCAGCCGGTGCGGCTCGTGGGTGGTCACGACGTTGAGCAGGAGCAGCGCCGCCAGCAGCGACTCCGCCCACGCGGGCGGCAGCCTGGCGACCGTCCTCGCCCACCGCGCCCGCTCCGCGGCCGTCCGGGTCATCTCACGTCCCTGTCGATTCGTCGTCATGGTGGCCCTGCCACGGTAGGCGGAGGGCGCGCGGAGCACATGAGTCCACCGTCTGATCGCAGCGGGCCGGGGTACGACCTCAGGAGGAGCCCCGCCACCTCCCGGGGTCGCAACGCGGGCGCCGATCCGGCCCGCCCGACCGCCACCCCGGTCGCACGAGCCGGCGACCCGGGGCCGATGCGGCGGCGCCAGCCCGGCGCCGACGATGGCCGGGTGACCGAGATCATCACGGGACCGCGCCTGTCCCCCCTGGAAATCCTCGCCCTGCTGGGCGCCGCCGCGCTGGTGGTGGCGCGCTGGCTGCCCCCCGCCGCCCGCCCGCGCGTGACCGTCGCGGCGGGGGTCCTTCTCCTCCTCGCCACGCTCGCGCTGGCGGTGACGGGGCTCCGCTGGCAGCTGCTGCCGGTCCTGGCGGGCGCCGCCCTCGCCCTGCCGTTCGCCCTCGCCCCCCTGCTGCCGCGCCGCACCGGGCGGCCACCGGCGTGGCGGGCCCGGTGGTGGCTGGCGCTGCCGGGATCGCTGGCCTGCGCCGGCCTGATCGCCTCGGGCCCGGTGGCCGCCTGGGCCTTCCCCGTCCCGGCGTTCCCCGCGCCCTCGGGCGGGTTCGCGGTCGGCACCCGCGTGGTGCAGTGGACCGACCCGGGCCGCCCCGAGACCTTCACCGCCGACCCGGACGACCGGCGCACCGTCGTGGTCCAGCTCTGGTACCCCGCGCGGCCGAGCCCCTCGGGCGCGCGGCGGGCCCAGTACCTCGGGCGCACCGGGCAGGAGGCGCGCACCGTCTCCGACGCCCTCGCCCGCGCGGTCGGCCTGCCGGGCTTCCTGATCGACGGCCTTCCGCGGGCCCGCACCCGATCGGTCCCCGACGCCCCGGTGGACGGCACCGGAGGACGGTTCCCGGTCGTCCTGTTCTCCCCCGGGTCGAACGGGGTGCGCACCCAGAACACCGCCTGGGCCGAGGAGTTGGCCAGCCACGGCTATCTGGTCGCCGCCCTCGACCACCCGTACGACTCCGCCGCCGTCGTCCTCGCCGACGGCCGGACGATCACCACCGAGACCACCTCCAGCGGCGACCGGGACAAGGACGAGGAGCTGGCGGCCGACTGGACGGCGATCCGGGCCGCCGACCTCGGCTTCGTCCTCACCCGGCTGGAGGGCCTGGACCGAGGCGAGGGTGCCGACCCGCTGGCCGGCCGCCTGGACACCGGCCGGGTCGCCGTCACCGGCCACTCCCTGGGCGGCGCCGCCGCCCTCCAGGCGGCCCGGCAGGACCGCCGGTTCGACGCCGTCATCGACCTGGACGGCTTCCCGCACGGCCCCGCCTCGCCGCCGCTGACCCAGCCGGCCCTCGCACTCACCCAGGCCATCACCCCGGCGACCGACCCGCGCTACCCGCCCCGGCTCGCCGAGGCCCTCGACGCCGCCACCGCGCCGGGCTACCGCCTCACCGTCCCCGGCGCCGCCCACCTCACCTTCACGGACGGCCCGCTGTACCTGCCGCCCGTCCCCTCCGTCGTCGGCTCCCTGGGCCGCGCCGAGAGCCCCCGCGTCGTCGCCGCGGCCACCCTCGCCTTCCTCGACGCCACCCTCCGGGCGGTCCCCACCGACCCGTCCGCCGCCCTGAAGCCCTACGGCGACCTCACCCTCCACCACCCGCCCGCCACCCGCTGACGCGCGCGGGAG
>NZ_BAAAKJ010000244.1:3587-21581 GCF_039527695.1 Kitasatospora putterlickiae | reverse complement strand
GTCTGGGTGAACTCCGCCACCGCCTCCACGTAGGCGCCGACCCACGCCGGGAGGGCGTGGACGGGGTCGGCGCTACGGCGTGGGCGGGCAGACGAGGTTGCCGTCGACGGGCGGGAAGGTGAACTGGCCGCCCTGGTAGGTGCCCTGGGCGTACTCGTAGTAGAAGTAGTAGATGCTGAAGCCAACGGTGCCCCCCGCGGTGCAGTCCGAGTCCGGGGTGAAGCGGAAGGGCAGTGTCACGGTGCGGCTGTCCCCGGGAGCGATGGGAACCGCCGGTGAGACCAGATTGAAGCGGACGGCCGGGGCGGACACCTCGCACCAGCTGGCGCCCGTGCACCCGGTGAACTCCCGGTGCGCCGCCGAGCCCGTCTCGGAGGCGTACACCGTCGTGTAGAGGAAGGTCACCGGAGTGGCCTGCCGATTGGTGAAGGTCACGGACAAGGTGCCGACCTGGCCCGGCGTGAGCGTCGTATCGTCGACGCTCAGGGCGAAGTGCGGCGAGGAGGGCTCGTCCGCGGCGAAGGCCTGCCCACCGAAGCCGAACAGGCCGAGGAACAACGTCAGTGCGGCGATGAGGCGCACACGCCTCATCGCGGAGGCGGGGATAGACATGGTCGCCCAGCGTAGGCACCCGCCCCCCGGCCCGTCTTCCCCGCCTTCGGGAAACCGGCCATGATCGGGCGCACACACACGTGTTCAGGAGTGAAGGGAGATCACGGATGCTGCTCCGCGATGTCGGGTACGGCGATGTTGACGCCTATGTCCGGATGCGCTGCGACCCGCTCATGATGGCCGAGTTGGGCGGCCCGCTGCCCCGGGAGGGAATGGCGGCGAAGGTCGCGCGCGACGTCCGGCGGGCGGCTGCGGACGACGACTGGACCAAGATGATCGTGCCGGACGGGACGGCGCCCGACGTGGTCGCGGGCACCGTCACCCTGTGGACGCACGGTGACGGCGACGGGCGGATCTCCGAGATCGGGTGGATGGTCCTGCCGGAGTTCCAGGGCCGCGGGCTCGGCAAGCGGGCCGTCCGCGCGGTGCTGGACCTGGCCCGCGCGGACGGCCGGTGGGGCCTCGTGCACGCGTTCCCCGCGACGACCAACGCCCCGTCCAACGGCATCTGCCGCACCCTGGGCTTCCGCCTCCTCGGCGAGCGGGACACCCCCTTCGCCGACCGGCTCCTGCGCACCAACCACTGGGCCCTGGACCCCTGCTCCGAGCGGTTCGACCAGGGCTGAGCGGCGGCCGGGCCCCGGACCGTTTGCGGGGACGGGGGTGGTGTGGTGCATTGGGAGGGACACCACAGTGGCCGGGGGCCGCCGCTGAGGAGGTGGTGAGCGATGGCCGAGTTCGACCGGGGGCCGACGGACGCGTTCGCGGAGCTCTTCTCGCGGGTACCCGATCCGCCCGATGAGCAGGCGTTCTGGTTCGACTGGGGGCCGATCTTCTACCGGGGGCGGCTGGACGGCTCGGCGCGGTTACTGGTGGTGGCCTCGGATCCGGGGGCGACCGAGCGGATCGCCGGGCGCACCCTCGTGGGCGACGCCGGGCAGCGGGTGCAGGGGTTCCTCGGCAAGCTGGGGCTGACCCGGTCCTACGTCTGCCTCAACGCGTGGGCGTACGCGGTGCACCCGTCGAGCGCCGAGGAGATGAAGGACCGGCTCGACGACACCGCCCAACTCAAGTGGCGCAACGAGGTGTTCGGCAAGGCGGTCGGCCCCGCGCTGCAGGCCGTGGTGGCCATGGGGTTCATGGCGCAGGAGGCGGTGCGGCTCTGGGACGACCGGCCGCAGCAGGCCGTGCTGGCCAAGGTGCCGCACCCGTCGAGCCACGACCCGGTGGCGCTGGTGAACGGCTGGCGCTCCGCCGTCACCACGCTGCG
Source organism: Kitasatospora putterlickiae (assembly GCF_039527695.1). Lineage (NCBI taxonomy): Bacteria > Bacillati > Actinomycetota > Actinomycetes > Kitasatosporales > Streptomycetaceae > Kitasatospora > Kitasatospora putterlickiae. The sequence continues at coordinate 19,699 of NZ_BAAAKJ010000244.1, read as the reverse complement.
GGCCGTCATCGACGCCGACGAGGACGGCGACAACACCGGCCCCAACTACGGCGAGGTCTTCGAGGAGTCCGACTACCGCCCGATCCCCCGGCGCGACCTGCCGTTCGGCGTGCCGGCGTTCCTGGGCGACGACGCCTGGGTCCGCGCCAAGGGCACCGGGCATCCGAACTCGGTGAGCCGGCCCGCGCCGGACGACGGTCACACGCTACTCTGGAAGGCGCCGGACTGATGGCCCTCGTCCTGCGCGGCACCGTCGTCACCTTCGACGCCGGACACCGGATCCTCGACCCCGGCGCGGTGTACGTCGGCGACGACGGCCGGCTGGACGCGGTGCAGCCGGCCGGGCAGCCGGCGCCCGCCGGGTTCGCCGCCGCCCCGGTCGTCGACCTCACCGCCACCGGCGCGCTGGTGCTGCCCGGCCTGATCGACCTGCACGGCCACCTGCAGTACCACACGCTGCCGCTCTGGGAGGCGGTCGGCGTCCCGTACCTGCACCACGACCGCTGGGTGGACGAGGACGACGCGCCCGACTACGCGACCACCGTCACCTGGCCCGCCAAGGTGCTCGGCCAGGCCGCGCCGGCGGCGCTGCTCACGTACGTCGAGGTGAAGGCGCTGGTCGGCGGCACCACGTCGGTCCAGGGCGTGCCGCGCTCGACCCGCCCGATCGACGGCGGGCTGCTGCGGATCGTCGACGTCGAGAAGCTGCCGGCGGGACGGGACATGGTGCTGACCGCCGCGCTCCAGCAGGACGCCGAGGTGCTGCGCAACGAGACGGCGGACAAGCTCGACGGCACCCGGGTGCTGATCTACCACGTCGCGGAGGGGCGGCGCGCCGCCGAGCCGGACCCGGCGAAGCCGGTGTCGCGCGTCCACCGCGAGTTCGCCGACCTCGCGCCGTGCCTGAAGCCGGGCCTGGTCTGCGTGCACGGCACCGCGCTCACGGACGCCGAGTTCGCCGCCTGGCAGGGCGCCGTGACGGCGATCGACCCGGCCGAGCGGGGCACCGTGGTGTGGTCGCCGTTCTCCAACCTCTGGCTCTACCGGGAGACGACGGACGTGGTCGCGGCGGCCGCGCGGGGGCTGCGGATCGCGCTCGGCTCCGACTGGTCGCCGTCGGGCACCAAGCACGTACTGGGCGAGCTGAAGGTCGCCGACGGCCTCAACAGCCACGAACTGGGCGGCCACTTCGACGACCGGGCGCTGTGCGACCTGGTCACCGCCAACCCCGGCGACGCGCTGGCGACCGCCTGGGGGCCGCAGGTGGGGCGGCTGGAGGCCGGCAGCGCCGCCGACCTGCTGGTGCTGGACCGTCAGCAGCCCGGCAAGGACGTCTACCGCGCGCTCATCGACGCCACCGAGCGCCACGTCCTGCTGGTGGTCACCCGCGGCCGGCCGCGCTACGGCACGCAGCCGCTGATGACCGCCGCCGGGGCGACCGCGACCAGCGCCATCCAGCCGGCGCCCGGGCTGCGCCGCCGGGTGGCGCTGAACGGGGCGGACGGCGGGGCGCCGGACTGGCCCGCCGTCAAGCGGGCACTGGACAAGGTCCGCCAGGACCCGCAGGCCGCGTTCCGCGACGCCCAGGACGCGCTGGCGGCGTGGGGCGGCCCGCTCGACGACCCCGACGCGCCGCTCGCCCTCTTCGGCGACATGCCCGAGGGCGAGGCCGCGGCCCTGGCCGGCACCGACGACGTCCCGCCCGGCCTGGTCATCCCGGAGCCGGACGCGCTGACCCACGACGCCGCGTTCCTCGCCGCCGTGGACCGCAGCGGGATCCCGGAGCTGCAACGCCTCAGGGCCCGCTACCCGTGAGCCACCCGTGAGCCCCCGCTACAGCGCCCCCGCCCACGCCCTGCCGGACTCCATCGGGCTCGACGCCTTCATGGCCCGGGCCGCCGCCGACCCGCTGCCGCTCGCCGACCGCTACCGGCTGGTCGCCGCCGCCCGGATCACCGTCGAGGAGCTGTACGTCCACCTGCCGCTCAAACGGGCCCGCTACGCCACCGACCCGGTGCAGCGCCTGCGCCTGCTGGAGCGCCGGGTGCCCGCCCTCAGCGAACTCCAGTTCCACGCCGAACTCGCCGCCGTCTTCCGGGACCTGCGCGATCTGCACACCGTCTACCAGCTCCCCGACCCGTACCGGGGGCGGGTCGCCGTGCTCGGCTTCCTGGTGGAGGCCTACCACGACCCGGACGGCACGCCGCACTACCTGGTCTCCCGGATCGACGACGCCCTCAAGCACGGGGACTTCGACGCCGGGGTGGAACTGGAGCTGTGGAACGGCGTCCCGGTCGAGCGCGCCATCGAGCGCGGCACGGCCGCGCAGGCGGGCTGCAGCCCCGACGCGCGCCTGGCCCGCGGGCTGGAGGCGCTGACGCTGCGCCCGCTGCGCACCGCTCCCCCGCCCGACGAGCGCTGGGTGCTGCTCTCCTACCGCACCCCCGGCGGCCGGCTGCGCGAGACCCGGGTGCCGTGGCGGGTGCGCGCCGCCGACCGGAACCGGGGACGCAACCAGGACCCGGTGCCCACGCTCGGCACCCACCTCGGCATCGACGCCGGCAACGAGGCCGCCCGCCAGGCCAAGCGCGCGCTGTTCGCGCCGGCCCCGGCCCGCCGTTCGGCCGCGCGGGCGCCCCGGGACGTGCTCTCCTACCGCCGGACGCGCGGCCGGCACCCGTACGGTTACCTGCGGATCTACTCGTTCAACGTGGCGAGCGCGCGGCGGTTCGCCGAGCAGGTGGCGGCGCTCGCGGCGAACGCGCCGCCAGAGGGGCTGATCGTCGACCTCCGCGGCAATCCGGGCGGCAACATCCTGGCCTCCGAGGCCGCCCTGCGGGTGCTGAGCGACGGCCCGGTCGACCCGGTCCGGTTCTCGCTGCCGACCACCCGCGCCACGCTCGCGCTGGCCCGCGCCAACCCGGCCTTCCGGCCGTGGGCGCCGTCGATCCGCGACGCGGTGGAGACCGGCGAGCCGTACTCGCAGGCGTTCCCGCTCACCGATCCGGACGCGGTCGCCGACGGGCTGCCGCACTACCCGGGGCCCAAGGTGCTGATCGTCGACGCGCTCACCTACTCGGCCGCCGACATCTTCGCCGCCGGCTTCGCGGACAACGGGCTCGGCCCGGTGCTCGGGACCGCCGGGGCCACCGGCGCGGGCGGCGCCAACGTGTGGACGTACGAACTGCTGGCCGTCTGGCTGCCCGAGCTGCTGGACCCGCTGCCGCGCGGCGCGGGCTTCCGGGTCGCTCTGCGCCGCGCCACCCGGGCCGGGGGCAACACCGGCGTGCCGCTGGAGGACTTCGGCGTGGCGGCGGACCCGCTGCACCGGCTGACCCGGCGCGATGTGCTCGGCCACAACCAGGACCTGCTGGCGGCGGCCGCGGCCCTGCTGTACTGACGATCCGTTGACGTCCGATCGACCATTCCGGCCGTTTTTCGGCGTCAATTTCCTGGCAGGTTCCCGTGGTTGGGCTTATGCGGCCACGAGCAGCGACAACGTCCGACCGACCGCGCTTTTCCGGGGCGAAGCACCAACGGATCGACCGCCGCGATCGCCGAACAGCCGGAAACGGCGACGGAGTTGGATGGTGTGCGATCTCCCCCGTGAGAGGAATCCGCCGGCGCGGGACGGTCCGTGAGCACACGGACACCTTCCGCAGTCACTCGGACCACAGAAGCCCGCCCAGGTGGACCCAGCCCCGTTCACATGTCAAGCACACGTCCTTGGAGCGACATCCCCAACAGCCATTGTGGCTCCGCATCCCCGGCGGGTAGAGTCCCGGTCCGCCGAGCACCGAACACGTGCTCGCACCGGCATTCTTTGGGGCGGGCATGACAAATAACCGCAACATCCACGGGGCCACGTCCGACTTGATTGACGCGTTCACGGAAACCGTGCGCCGATATCCCGGGCGACCGGCGATCGTCCATCACGGACAACACCTCAGCTATCGCCAACTGGACCTATTGGCACGGAGTTTGGCCGAACGGCTCGGCGCCGCGCCGGGCGTGGTGGCGGTTCCGGCGACGCATGTGCCGGACACCGTCGTCGGGCTGCTCGGCGTCCTGGCCGCCGGCGGGGCCTACTGCCCGGTCGACCCGGCGTTCCCGCCACAACGGCGGCGGGAGATGCTCACGGCGGCCGGATGCCGGACGGGCGTCGGCACCGACCCCGAACTCGGCCTCGAACCGGTCGGGTTACCGCGATTAGCCGACAGCCACGGGGACGGCCCCCGGCGGCGGCCCGAGCCGGAACAGCCGGCCTATCTGCTCTTCACGTCGGGTTCGACCGGGCAGCCGAAACCCGTCGTCACACCGCGACGGGCGATCTCCGCCACCGTCGACTCGCTGCGCACCCTGTTCGGCCTCACCCCCGAGGACCGGGTGCTGCAGTTCGCCTCGCTGAACTGGGACACCTGCTTCGAGGAGATCCTGCCGACGCTCACCACCGGCGCCGCGCTCGTCCTCGACCGCGAGGCCCACAGCGGGTCGTTCCCGCGCTTCCTGCGGATGATCGAGCGCGAGCGGATCACCGTGCTCGACCTGCCCACCGCCTTCTGGCACGAACTGGTCCTCCACCTCACCGAGGAGGGCGTCACCCTGCCCGGGCGCGTCCGGCTGGTGGTGATCGGCGGCGAGGCGGCCAACCCGGCACGGATCGCCGACTGGGCCGCCCTCGACACCGGGCGGATCCGGCTGCTCAACACCTACGGCTCCACCGAGACCACGCTGATCACCCACGCCGTCGACCTGCACGGGCCGTCGGGCGCCGCCCGGGAGCGGGCGTGGGCGGCCGGAGACCGGGTGCCGATCGGCCGGGCGCTGCCCCATGTGCGTGAACGGATCGACGAGCGAGGCGAGTTGCTGATCGGCGGGCCCGCCGTGGCGCTCGGCTACCTCGGCCTGCCGGAGGCCACCGCGGCCCGCTTCACCGAGGACGCCGAGGGCGAGCGCTGGTTCCGCACCGGCGACCGGGTGAGCCGCGCGCCGGACGGCGTACTGACCCACCAGGGGCGGCTGGACGGCGAGTTGAAGGTGCGCGGGATCCGGGTCGACCCGGCCGAGGTGGAGGCGCACATCGGCGGCCACCCGGGCGTGCACGCGGTGGCGGTGACGGGGGCGACCGTCGCCGGCCGCTCCGCGCTGGTCGCCTACCTGGTCCCGCGCGCCGGGGCGGCGGCCGGATCGCTGGACGCCGAGGTCCGCGCGTACCTGCGGGACCGGGTACCCGGCCACCTGGTGCCCAGCCGGATCACCGTGGTGCCCGAGCTGGTGCTCACCGCGAGCGGCAAGATCGACCGGGCCGCCTCGCACCGCCGCCACGCGGCGCCGCCCGCGGCCGCACCCGCCCACCCGTAACGCGACCACCCTCACGCGCCCGGGCCCGCGCGGACGAACGGCCGAACCCTCACCCGGTGCCGTCCCGGCGGCACCGGACACCCGAAGGTCAAGGAGAGCTCGTTGAGCAGTGTGGACACCACCCCCGCCGACACCGAAGGCGTGACGGCGATCTTCCGCCGCGTCCTGGAGACGGACGACGTCGGAGCGGACTCGGACTTCTTCCTCCTGGGCGGCGACTCCCTCATCGCCACCCGCGTGCTGAGCGCCCTCGCCCGGACGTACGGCGTCGAGCTGTCCTTCGAGGACTTCGTGCTCGCGCCCACGCCGGCCGGCCTCGTCCAGCTGATCGCGGCCGCCACATGAGCGGCGGCGGAGCACGATCCGCCGTCGTCGTCGGCGCCGGACTCGCGGGACTGACCGCCGCCGAGGGGCTGGCGGCCCGCGGACTGGACGTCACCGTGCTGGAGGCCCGCGAGCGGGTCGGCGGGCGCACCCGCGGGATCGAGGTCGCCCCCGGCGCCTGGGTCGACGCGGGCGCCGCCTACCTCGGCGCACGCCACACCGAACTCCTGGACCTCATCAAGGAGCTGGACCTCCACACCGCCCCGACCACGATGCTCGGCGCGAGCCGCTTCGCGCTCGGCGGCGACGGCGGCGCGGACGGCGAACACGCCACCCGGGACGGCCGGTTCCCGCCGCTGAACGCGGTGGCGCTCGGCGAACTCTTCGACCACCTCGCCGAACTCACCGCCGCCGTCCGGCCGGAGGCGCCCTGGCTCACCCCGGACGCCGCCAGGCTGGACACCCTCACCGCCGCCGAGTGGGCCGAGCGCACCCTCACCCACCCGGACGCCCGGCTGTTCTTCCCGCTGTTCCTGGGCGAGATGATGGCCGCCGACCCGGCGGACGTCTCGGTCCTGCACATGGCCTTCTACCTGCGCTCCGGCGGCGGGCTGCGCTACCTCAACGCCTTCGAGGGCGGGGCCCAGCAGGACCGGATCGCGGGCGGCGCGCACCTGCTCTGCGAACGGCTCGCCGCCCGGCTGGCCGGGCGGCACCACGGCGCCGTCCGGCTCGGCGAGGCGGTGCGGGCCCTCACCCAGGACGCCGACGGCGTCACCGCGCACACCGAAGGCGGCGCGGCGTACCGGGCCGACGTCGCCGTGGTGGCGCTGCCGCCACTGCTGGCCGACGCCCTCGACGTGGGTCCCGAGCCGCCGGCCCGCCGGGCGGGCGAGCGGACCGGGCGCGGCTGCGCGGTCAAGGTCAACCTGGTCTACCCGTCACCCGTCTGGCGCGAGCACGGCCTCTCCGGGTGGTCGGTCAACGCGGAGGGCCCGCTGCTCTCCACGGTGGACGACTCCCCGGCCGGCGCGACGGCTGGCGTGCTCACCGGGTTCGTCACCGGCGCCGAGGCCCACCGCTACGCCGCCCTCGGGCCGCGCGAGCAGCGCGAGGCCGCCGTGGCGCAGGCCGCCCGGCTCTTCCCGATGCTCCCCGAACCGGTCGGCTTCCACGTCACCGACTGGGTCAACGAGCCCTACAGCAAGGGCTGTTACGCGGCGCTGTTCGGGCCGGGCGACTGGCTGCGGCTCGGCCCGGCGCTGACCGCGCCGCACGGCCGGGTGCACTGGGCCGGCACCGAGACCAGTACCGAGTTCTTCGGCCTGCTGGAGGGCGCGATCCGCTCCGGCCACCGGGTCGTCGCGGAGATCCTCGACGGCGCGGCCTGACCCGCCGCCCGGCACCGGCACCACCGGCACCGCTTCCCCTACGCCCGTGCTCCCGTTCCACAAGAACCGCGGGCCACCCCCCTCTCAGGAGACGCCATGAGCGACCCGAGTTCCTCCCTGAGCACCACCGCGCCCACCCCGATCGCGCCGCTCGCCGCCCGCGAGCGGCTGATGGCCGAACCCGGCCTCGGGGCGGGCGACTTCCTCGACCACGCGATCGCCGTGAACCCCAACCGCGCGGTCCCGTTCGCCTACAGCCACCACACCGACCACCGCGGCGCCGTCGTGCTGCGCGGCCACAGCCTGCTCGACCTGGCCGCGCTGCGCGACCGCTACGCCGCCTGGTACCACGCCAACGGGGTGCGCCCCGGCGAGCCGGTGGCCGTGGTGATCGCCGAGGGCCTGGAGCCGCTGCTGCACTTCCTCGCGCTCACCGCGCTGGGCGCCGTCCCGGCCATGGTCAACGACGCGATGCGGCACGACGTGATGGTCCGCTACCTCCACCACGTCGGCGTGGTCGGCGTGGTGGCCGACGACACCACCCGGCTCGCCGCCGCCTACCGCCAGGACCCGGGGCGCCGGCCCCGGTTCCTGGCGCTCGCCGCCGAGGTGCAGGCCTTCGACGCGGACGCCGCCGGCGCCCTGCCCGCCGCGTACCCGTACCGGCACGCGCCCGAGGACGTGGTCGCGCTGATCCACTCCTCCGGCACCACCGGCACGCCGAAGTCCACCATGCTGGCGCACCGGCAGTTCTGGGACGGCAAGCAGCCCCGCATGGTCCGCTTCCCGGCCGAGCCCTACGACCGGCTGATGTCGCTGATGCCGCACACCCACGCCGGAGGCCTGAGCTACTTCCTCACCGCCACGCTGCTCGGTCTGCCGACCGTGGTGATGGCCGACTGGCGCCGCTCGGTGGTCGAGCCGGTGATGGAGGCCTTCCAGCCGACCATGGTCGCCTCCTTCCCGCGCACCTTCGTCGAACTCGCCACCGGGGACCTGCCGGTGAAGGGCGCCGCCAAGGTGCACTCCTGGTTCAACACCGGCGACAGCGCGCACTACGGGCACATCCGGCGGCTGGTCCGGCTCGGCGAGCGCCCGGCCGGGCTGATCCGGCCCTGGCTGCTGCCGCAGCAGCGCGCCGAGCAACCCGCCCTGCCCGGTTCGCAGTTCGTCGACGGCCTGGGCTCCTCGGAGATGGGCATGGCGCTGTTCGGCCAGGTCACCACGCCGGAGTCGGCCCGCGACGACCGCTGCGTCGGCAGGCCGCTGGAGGTGGTGCGCCGGGCCGCCGTGCTGGACCAGGACGGCGGCGAGGTGCCGGACGGCACGGTCGGGCTGCTGGCCGTCGACTCGCCCTCGCGCACGCCGGGCTACTGGAACGACGAGCGGCTGACCCGGAGCTTCGAGCTGGCCGGGTACTGGCTGACCGGGGACGTCGCCCGGCGCGACGCCGAGGGCCGGTTCTACCACCTGGACCGGACGGTGGACGTCATCGACACCGTGGCCGGCCCGGTCTACAGCCTGCCGATCGAGGAGGTGCTGCTGGCGGACTGCGCCGAACTGGTCCGGGACTGCTCGGTGGTCGGCGTGCCCGGCACCGCCGGTGAGGGCCAACGGCCGATCGCCGTCGTCCAGGTGCAGCGGGACGCGGAGGAGTCCACGGAGTCCGACGTGCTGGAGGCCGCCAACAAGGCGCTCGCCGAGGCGGGCCTGGCCGCGCTCGCCGCCGTCCGGATCGCCCGCACGGCCGAGGAGTTCCCGCTCGGGCCCACCGGCAAGGTGCTCAAGCGCGAACTGCGCACCCGCTTCGCCACCCTCTTCACCGGCCAGTAGCCCCGGATGGACGACCACCACGACGCCGCCGCGCACCCCGCGCCGGCGCAGCCCTACCAGTACGTCCGTACCCCGCTGGTGGAACCGGACTGGCGCCGGCTGCCGGGCTGGCGCGACGTGACCGAGGCCCAGTGGCGCGACGCCCAGTGGCAGCGCGCCCACTGCGTCAAGAACACCCGCCAGCTGCGGGCCGTCGCCGGCGACCTGCTGACCTCCGAGGTCTACGAGCAACTCGACGCCGACCAAGCCGAGTTCGCCACCATGCCGCTGCTGGTGCCGCCGCAGCTGCTCAACACCATGGCCGCGCACGCCCCGACCACCCCCGAGGCGTTCACGGCGGCGTTCCTGGCCGACCCGGTGCGCCGCTACATGCTGCCGGTGCGCGCCGACCGGCTGCCGCACTGGCCCAGCCACCCCAAGGCCGAGCGCGACTCGCTGCACGAGGCCGAGATGTGGGTGGTCGAGGGACTGACCCACCGCTACCCCACCAAGGTGCTGGCCGAACTGGTCGCCACCTGCCCGCAGTACTGCGGCCACTGCACCCGGATGGACCTGGTCGGCACCTCCACCCCGCAGGTCGCCAAGACCCGGCTGACGCTGCGCCCGGAGCACCGCCAGGAGCAGATGCTCGACTACCTCAAGCGCACCCCGAGCGTGCGCGACGTGGTGGTCTCCGGCGGCGACCTCGCCAACGTCCCCTGGCCGCAGCTGGAGTCGTTCCTGCGCCGGCTGCTGGAGCTGGAGTCGGTGCGCGACATCCGGCTCGCCAGCAAGGCGGTGGTCGGACTGCCGCAGCACTGGCTGCAGCCGAAGGTCCTGGCGGGCGTGCGGCGGGTGGCCACGATCGCCGCCCGCCGCGCCGTCAACCTCGCCGTGCACACCCACGCCAACCACGTCCGCTCGGTCACCCCGCTGGTCGCCGAGGCGGCCCGGGCGCTGCTCGACGCGGGCGTGCGGGACGTGCGCAACCAGGGCGTGCTGATGCGGCGGGTCAACGACACCCCCGAGGACCTGCTGGACCTCTGCTTCGCGCTCCAGGGCGAGGCCAACATCCTGCCGTACTACTTCTACCTCTGCGACATGATCCCCAACGCCGAGCACTGGCGCACCAGCCTCCACCAGGCCCAGCGCCTCCAGGAGGCGATCATGGGCTACCTGCCCGGCTACGCCACCCCGCGCCTGGTCTGCGACGTGCCGCGGCTCGGCAAGCGCTGGGTGCACCAGGTGGTGGCCTACGACCGCGAGCGCGGCATCTCGTACTGGACGAAGAACTACCGCACCGGCCTTGAGGTCCGCGACTCCGGCGCCGCCACCGCCGGGCACGACGCGCTGGACCGCCTCCGCCCCTACTACGACCCGGTGGACACCCTGCCCGAGTCCGGCCGCCGCTGGTGGGCCGAGCGGGCCGGGCACCCCGCACCCCAGGAAGGAGCAGCACGGTGAACCCCGCCGCCCCAGACGCCCCCGGCCCGCTGCGCCGGATGTGCTGGATCTTCCCCGACCGCGAGTCCACCCGGACCACCGCGACCTGGCGCCACTACTTCTGGGACCTCTACGCCGAGACGGCCGAGGAGCTGGGCCTGACCTGGTGCCGGCACGCCCCGGACGCGGTCACCGTGGACGCCACCGACCCCGCCCGCCCCCGGGTGTACGTCGACGAGGAGCCGGTCACCCCGCAGGACACCCTGTTCATCACCGCGCTCTACTCGCTGCCGTACCAGTCGATGGACGTCTTCAACCAGTACGCGCTGTACGCGGTGCTGGAGCAGGCCGGCTTCTACCTGCCGTTCCCGCCGCAGGTCTCGCTGATCGGCAACGACAAGCTGGCCACCGTGCTGCACCTGGCCGGCTCGCCGGTGCCGCCGATCCCGTCGATCCGGATCGGCACCGGCCGGGACGTCGCCAAGCACCACTACGAGGTGGCGCTCGACGGCCTGACCTACCCGGCGATCGTCAAGCCGGCCGGCTGGTGCGGCGGCGGCGGGATCAACCTGGCGCGCGGCCCGGAGGACGTCCGGGGCCTGGCCAGCCTCGCCCAGGGCGGCGACACCACGCTGATCGCCCAGCCCTACCTCGGCGACGGCACCGTCGACTACCGCGTCTACGTGATCGACGGCAAGCCGTACGCGGCGCTGCGGCGGGTGCCCGAACCCGGCTCGCCGGTGGCCAACGCCAGCCGCGGCGGCACGATGGAGTTCCCGCCGGTGCCGCCCGAACTGGCCGAGGCCACCGCGTACTTCGCCGAGAAGCTGGCGATCCCGTTCTTCTGCGTGGACTTCCTGTACGACGGCGAGCGGTACTGGTTCTCGGAGTTGGAGCCGGACGGGGTGATCGCCCCCGACTTCGACGACCCGGGGCGCACCCTGCAGCGGGACATCACCCGGGCCCGGTTCACCGCCTACCGGGACGCCCACGCCAAGTGGCTCGCGAACCGCCCGCCCACCACCCCCCGATCGGAAACCCGATGACCGACGCCTTCTCCCTGCCGCCCGAAGCGGCCGAGCCGCACCTGCACGTCGCGGCACGGACCCTGGAGCTGCTGCGGACGGTGCCCGCGTTCGCCGACCGCTACGCCGGCCACCCCGGACCGGTCCGCGGCCTGGACGAGCTGGCCGCCCTGCCTCCGCTGCTCAAGGACGACCTCAACACCGCCCTCGCCCACCTGGAGCCGCGCTCCGAGACCGCCGCCACCTGGCTGTTCCAGAGCGGCGGCTCCACCGGCGCGCCCAAGGTCGGCTACGCGCCCACCGGCTTCTACATGGACGGCGTGCACGCCCACTGGCGGGCGCTGGACCGCGACGACGTGTTCGCCAACGCCTGGGGCGCCGGCCGGATGTGGGGCGCGCACTTCCTCGCCGCCGCGCTCGCCGACCGGGCCGGCTGCCGGGTGATCGCCCTCGGCTCGATCACCCGTGAGGAGTACCCGGACTGGCTGGCCTTCCTCGCCGACCGGGGCGTCACCGCGATCGGCGGCACCCCGAGCGTGCTGCGCCTGTGGTTCGCGCACGCCCGCGCCGCCGGGCTCAAGCTGCCGGCCCTGCGGAAGGTGCTCTGGCTCGGCGAGGCCTGGCAGCCGCAGCTGGAGGAGGACCTCGCGGCCGTCGCGCCGCAGGCCCGCCGCTGGGGCATGTTCGGCTCCACCGAGACCTGGGTGGTCGGCACCAACACCCCCGACTGCCCCGCCGACACCTTCCACCCGCTGCCCGAGCAGCTGGTGCACGCCGGCCCGGACGGGCTGCTGGACTTCACCACCCTCAACCCCGAGATGCTGAACCCGGTGCTGCGCTACCGCACCGGCGACGCGGGCGAGCTGGCCGACTGCCCGTGCGGGCGGCCGGGCCGGTCGTTCCGGGTGCTGGGGCGGCGCGACAACGTCGTCCAGGTGCGCGGCCTCGGCCTGCACGTGGACGAGCTGGTCGCCCGGGCGGAGCGCGAGCCGGGCGTCTCCCGGGCGCAGGTGGTGGTCACCGAGGACGGCGGCCGGGCCACCGGCGTGGAGGTCCTGCTGCTGGCCGGCCCGGGGGCGGCGGTGGACGCGGCCGCGCTCCGTGCCGAACTGCTCTCCGGGACCTTCACGCTGAGCACCGCCTTCCAGCACGACCCGGAGCACGTCACGGTCCGCGTCACGGACGCGCTGGTCAGCAACGACCGCACCGGCAAGACGGCCTCCCTCGTGGTCCGCGAGGCCGCGGCCGACGCGCCGGCCCCCGGGGCGGCCTCGTGAAGCCGCGGCGTCCGGAGGACCTGGGGCGCGGCTTCAACCTGTTCTGGGCCGGCCAGACGGTCAGCGTGGTCGGCGACCGGATCACCGTGTTCGTCGTCCCCACCCTGATGATCTTCGTGCTGCACGCCTCCGCCCTCCAGGTCGGCGTGGTGGCGATGGCCCAGTACCTCGGCATCCCGCTGCTGGGCCCGGTCGCGGGCGTGCTGGTCGACCGCTGGGACAACCGCCGGACCATGCTGGTCTGCGACCTGCTGCGGCTGGCCGCCGTCCTGGTGATCCCGCTCGCGTACTGGCTGGACTTCCTCTCCACCGCGCTGCTGTTCGGCTGCGTCGCGGTGATCAGCGGCGCGACCATCTTCTTCAACGTCGGCTACCTGATCGCCGTCCCGGCCGTGGTGCCCGAGGAGCGGATGGTGCGCGCCTACTCCCGGCTGGAGGGCAGCAACTCGGTCTCCGAGGTGGCCGGGCCCTCGATCGCCGCCGGCCTGTACAGCGCGCTCGGGGTGGGCGCGCTGCTGGTGGACGCGGCCAGCTACCTGGTCTCCGCCGCCTGCTTCCGCGCCATGCCGCCGTGGGGCGAGCGGGCCGTCGTCGAGGGCACCGTCTGGGAGCGGCTGACGGCGGGCTTCCGGATGAACTGGGCCGATCCGGTGCTGCGCCGGGTGGTGCTGGCGGCCGTCACGCTCAACTCCGGCGGGCCGATCTTCGTCACGGTGCTGCCGGTGCTCGCCTACCGGGGCCTGGGCGTGTCGGTCGGGGTGCTCGGCGCGGCCATGTCGGTCGGCGCGGTGGGCGCGCTGATCGGGGCCGTGGTCGCGCCGCGGATCAGCGCGCGCCTGGGCCTGGGCCGGACGCTGGCCTGGTCGCTGCTGCTGCACTGCCTGGTCGGGCTGGGCGTGCTGGCCGCGCCCGCGCTGCCGTCCGGGCCGGTGATCGCGGTGACGATGGGCTGCTACGGCTTCTTCATGTCCTGCATCAACGTGTGCAGCGCGCCCACCCGCCAGTCGCGGATGTCCGCCGAGCACCAGGGCGTGATGCACGCGGCGTTCCGCACCGTCACCTGGGGCGTCATCCCGCTGGCCGCGCTGGTCGGCGGCCTCGCCGTCTCCGCGCTCACCGGGCCGCTGGGCATCCGGGACGCCGCGCGCTGGGTGATGGCCGGCGGCACGCTGCTGGCGGCCTGCTCGTTCCTTCCCGCGCTCGGCATCCAGCCCCGGCTGGATGCCGCCGCCCGCGAGGAGAAGCGGCAACCCGCCGACGAGGCACCGGAGTTGTCGGAGAGCGCGTCATGACGGCGGACGGCGTCCTGCTGATCACCGGCTGCTCCTCCGGCATCGGCCTGGCCACCGCGGTGGCCGCCGCCCGCGCCGGGTTCACCACGGTGGCCACGCTGCGCGACCCGGCCCGCGCCGAGGCACTGCTCAAGGCCGCCGAGCAGGCCGGCGTGACACTGGACGTCCGCCCGCTCGACGTCACCGACCCCGTGTCCGTCACCGCCTGCGTCGACGGCGTCGCCGCGGCGTACGGGCGGCTGGACGCGGTGGTCAACAACGCCGGCGTCTCCAACTTCGACCCCACCCTGGAGATGTCCACCGACGCCGCGCTGCGGGCGAACCTGGAGGTGAACTTCTTCGGAGTGATCGCCGTCAGCCGCGCCGCGCTGCCGCGGCTGCGCGCCTCCGGCGGGCGACTGGTCACCATCGGCAGCGTGCACGGCGTGGTCGGCCAGCCGTTCAACGAGGCCTACTGCGCCGCCAAGTTCGCCGTCGAGGGCTTCATGGAGAGCCTGGCCCCGGTGGCCGGCGCGCACGGCGTACGGGTCTCCGTGGTCGTCCCCGGCTTCGTACCGGACACCGCCTTCGGGGTCTTCCCGGACATCGACCGCCGCACCATCGAGGCCGCCTCCGGCCCGTACGCGCCGACCTTCGCCGACTACCTGGCCTGGGTCGGCGGCCAGGGCTGGGAGGCCGCCGGACAGCCGGCCCGCGAGGTCGCCGAGGTGGTGGTGCGCACGCTGCGCGCCGAACGGCCCGCGTTCCGCGTCCCCACCAACGCCTGGGCCGCCGAGCACCTGGCCCACAAGCTCGCCGACCCGGACGGCTCGGCCGTCCAGACCCTCGCCCGCACCTGGATCGGCCACACCGAACCGAACTGACGCCACATCAGGAGCCCCGCATGCCCGCCAAACCCCTGCCCGAGCTGGTCGACTTCGCCCGCCGCAACTCGCCGTTCTACGCCGAGCTGTACCGGGACCTGCCGCCGCGCGTCGAGCACCTCACCGAGCTGCCGGTGATCGAGCAGACCGCCTTCTGGGCCGCCAACTCCTGGCCGGAGAACCGGCTGCTCACCGGACCGCTGCTGGACGCCGGGGTCTACAAGACCGGCGGCACCACCGGCGTCCCCAAGTTCTCCCCGTGGACGCGCACCGAGCACGCCGACTCGGTCACCGCGTTCGGCGCGGGCCTGGTCCAGGCCGGCCTCAAGCCCGGCCACCGGGTCGCCAACCTGTTCTGCGCCGGCGAGCTGTACGGC
This sequence comes from Kitasatospora putterlickiae, assembly GCF_039527695.1. NCBI lineage: Bacteria > Bacillati > Actinomycetota > Actinomycetes > Kitasatosporales > Streptomycetaceae > Kitasatospora > Kitasatospora putterlickiae. The sequence continues at coordinate 4,534 of NZ_BAAAKJ010000244.1, read as the reverse complement.
GGCTTCCTCTACATCGAGAACGCCCTGCACCACGCGCCGGTCGACAACGTCCGGCTGCCGGTCGGCGCGGCGCCCGACGGGTACGTGGCCGACCTGATCCACGACTTCGGCGTGGACGTGCTGGCCGGCGAGCCGATGAAGCTCAGCTCCGTCGCCGAGCACCTGGTCACGCAGGGCCGGCCCGCCGAGCGGATCGAACTGCTGCTGTTCGGCGGGGACCTGCTCTTCGCCGACCTGCGGCCGATCCTCTCCCGGGCGTTCCCCAACGCGGCCGTCGCCTCGATCGGCTACGCCTCGGTGGACGCCGGCCTGGTCGGCGCGCCGGTACCCGGCGACGACGTCCGGGTGCACGAGGCGTTCCCCCACCGGACCGTGGTGGAGCTCCTCGACGACATCACCGGCGAGCCGGTCACCGAACCCGGGGTGCCCGGCCGGGTCGTGGTCACCAACCTGTTCCGCACCCTGATGCCGATCCTGCGCTACCCGACCGGCGACCGCGCCGAATGGGTCGACGTGGAGCGCGGACGGTTCCGCCTGGTCGGCCGGGCCACCGAGGGCGCCCGGGTCGGCACGGTGGCGATGCCGACCGAGGAGATCCGCGCCGTCCTGCTCGCCCACGACCCGGATCAGATCATCTCCGGCATGCAGATGGTGCAGCGGCGCTGGGACGGCAAGGACGGGCTGGTGCTGCGCCTCGGCTTCACCGAGGAACCGCCGGCCGGCCTGGCCGAGCGGCTGGTGGAGGCCGTGTACAAGGCGCGCCCGCTCTACCCGGACTACGTGGCCGACGGGGTGATCCACGACCTGGTGGTGGAGTGGGTGCCGCGCTCCGAGCTGGTCACCAACCCGCGCACCGGCAAGCTCCAGCAGGTCATCGACGAGCGCCCGCCGGCCTGAGCCCGCACCTGATCCGGTTCGCGGGCGGGGACCTCGGCCCCCGCCCGCGA
>NZ_BAAAKJ010000244.1:0-3569 GCF_039527695.1 Kitasatospora putterlickiae | reverse complement strand
CGCTCCGGCCGTGTGCGGCGCTCAGCCCGTGTGCGGCGTTCCGGCCAACATCACGCTCTGGCCGCGGAATTCCGCGATCACCTTTCCGGCCGCATTCCGCACCGTCACGTCGTAAACGCCGGTTCGACCGGAGCGTGTGCGTTCGACCGCTTCCGCGGTCAGTTCGTCCCCCACCGCCGCCGGAGCCAGGAACGTCACCTGCGCGCCCTGCGCGACCGTCACCGGACCGTAGCTGTTGCAGGCGTAGGAGAACGCCGCGTCGGCGAGCAGGAAGAGGAAGCCGCCGTGCGCGATGCCGTGCCCGTTCACCATCGCCGCGCCCACCGTCATGCGCATCACCGCGTGCCCGGTGGACACCGTGTCGAGCGTGATGCCGAGCCCCTGACAGGCCCGGTCGCGCTTGTACAGCCCGGCCATCCGGGAATGCGGCACGGTGCCTGCCGCCGGTGCGCCGGAATCCGTACCGGCCGCGGTGTCCACGCTCATGACGCCCTGCTTTCCCCGGGAACAGCCCGAAACGGTCGGTGTGCCGTGCGTACGTATCGCACCCGCATTACACCGAGGCCCGCGACGGGCTGTCAACGGTCTTCGGGCGGGGACCGAAAGTCCGTCCGGGGAACTCAGAGCAGCCGCTTGATGTCCCCCCGGGCGCGGTAGAACGAGCCGCTGCCGGACTCCAGCACCTCCGCCACCAGGTACCGCGCGCCCGGCACCCGGATGTCCTTCGGGAACTGAACCCGGCGCACCGGGTCGTAGCCCGGCGAGACCACCCGCACCCGCAGCCGGGAGCCGTCCTGCACGCACTCCACCTCGATGCCGCCCGCCGCGCCCGCCGAACCGACCGCCACCGACTCGATCGCCGCGCCGGCCACCGCCGCCGTCCAGCCGCTGCCGTCCACCTCGGCGGCCTGCGGCAGCCGGCCCTCCTCGGCCGCCCGCACCGCCTCCTCGCTCGCGTCCAGGCACACCAGCGAGCCGTCGGTGGTCACCAGGTAGAGCCGGCCGTCGCGGTACTGCATGCTGTACGCCGAGCCGCAGCCGGTGCCGAGCTTCCACAGCCGGGTGCCGTCCGCCGCGAAGCAGTACACCGAGGAGTGGTTGTCGCCCGCGAACACGTACCGGCCGTCGGGCGAGGCCGCGCAGGAGAACACCGAGGCGTCGCAGCGGTAGCGGGTCACCTCGGAGCCGTCCGCCTTGCGCAGCCGGTGCACCGAGCCGCGCGAGGTGCCGACGAACACCTCGTCCCGCTCCTGCCAGCCGAACAGCACCGCGCCGTCGGTGGCGGTGTGCCAGACCGGGGCGCCGCCGCGCGCCGCGTACCGGGCCACGCCGCGGGAGTGGCCGTGGTAGACGCCGTCGTCGTCGCAGCGCACCATCCAGCCCTGGTCGCCCTGGGCCGAGCGGCGCCACTGGAACTCGTCCTCGTGGTCGACGGTGGTGATCCCGCCGCGCGCGTCGGCCACGCCGAGCACGCCGTCGTGGATGTCCAGCCAGTAGATGTCGACGTCCTCGGCTATCTCGTACGCCACCCGGGGCACCTTGCCGCCCAGGTCGTACACCTTGCCGTCGTCGCAGCCGGCGTAGATCCACCAGTCGTCGGCGACGATGCACTTGACGCCGTCCGGCAGGCCGTAGCGGCCGGTCACCTCGCCGTCGTGGGTGAGCGTGTAGACGTCGCCGCGCTCGTTGCCGACCCAGGCGTGCTCCTCGCCGACGAAGATGCCGAACGCCGCCGCGCCGGAGCGGAACCGCCACAGCACCGGCGCCTGGCGGGCCGTCGAACGGGTGCTGACGATCGCCCGGCGGGTCACCGCCCGGCGCTGGCGCATCCCGCGCACCGCCGGGGCGTAGCCCTTGCGGACCTTCTCCCCGATCTTCTTGGCGGCCGCCGCCGAGGCCTTCTCCGGCGTGGGGTAGGTGGTGGTCTTGGTCTGACCGCCCTCGCCGATCCGCCCGTAGGTGATGGTGACGTCCGCCCCGCTGATCCGGACCTCGTAGAACTTGTGCGCGCTGCCGCTGTCCTCGGACAGCTCCAGGTAGGTCGACTGCGCGTCGGTGGCGGTGGCTGACATGGCGTGGGCCCCTTCCGGGCACGGCGTGGCGTGGGGCGCGGGGCGCGGTGCCCGGCGACACCCCAGAACCTAGCCGCCCGCACCGACAACGCCTCCCCCGGGCCGGGTCTGCCCGAACGGACCTTCCCTCCGGGCACCCGCTCTGCGAGCATCGTCCGCTATCCGGGCACCAGGCACCGGGGACGGGGGGCCGGCGGATGAAGCGGAAACCGGCGCACCGGCCGGCCCGGTGGGTGCGCGCCCGGCTGCGGGCCGCGCCCTGGACGGCGCTGCTCAACGCCGTGCTGGTGTTCACGGTCGTGCTGCTCTCGACCGGCCTGCCCCGGGGCGTCGACCGGGGCGCGGACGCCGCGCTGCGCGACTTCCTGCACGACCGCGGCGTCGGCGCGACCAGCCTGGTCACCCACGCCACCCTCCGCCCGGACGACGGCTCCGCCGCCCTGGACGCCGTGGCCGAACGGCTGCTGGCCCACACCGGCGGGGAGTTCCGCGTCTCGGCGGGCGGACCGGTCTACGGTGTGCGGGGCAGCCAGCAGCGGATCCTGACCGACCCGCACCTGTCCCGGCCCGACGACGTGCCGCCGAAGCTGGCCCTGCGCCACCTCGCCCGGCTCGCCGAGCACGCCGCCCTCGTCGACGGCCGGTGGCCCGCCCCCGTCCCCGCCGACCGGCCGCTCCAGATCGTGGTGTCGCAGGCCACCGCCGAGAAGCTCAGCCTCCGGATCGGCGACGTGCTGACCGAGGACACCGACCCCGCCCTCCGGCTGCCCCCGACCCCGGGGACCGAGGTGGTCGGCACCTTCCGCCCCCACGACGAGGCCGACCCGTACTGGACGGACCTCACCTGCCTCACCCGGCCCTGCCTCAAGATCCCGGACACCTTCGAGTGGAAGCGCTGGTGGGAGGCCACCGGCCTGACCAGCGGCGACGACCTGAACCGCCTGCTCGGCTGGTCGGGCGGCGGCCAGCTCTCCTGGCGGCTGCCCGTCGACCCCGACTCGCTGCGCGCCGACCGGCTGGCCTCGGCCGAACGCGAGCTCGCCGGCTACCTCACCGGCCCCACCGCCGCCCGGCTCGCCGCCGAGACCGGCCGCCCCGACCTGCGCACCTTCTCCTCACTGCCCGAACTGTTCGCCCTGGCCACCGCCCGCCGGGACGCCGCCGCCCCGCTGGCGGCGCTCGGCCCGGCCGGGCTCGCCGGCGTGGTCGTGGTCGTCCTGTGCCTGGGCGCCGCGCTGGCCGCCGACCGGCGCGGCCCCGAGCTCCTGCTGCTCCAGGCCCGCGGCGGCTCCCGCCGGGGCGTGCTGCGACGGCTGCTCGGCGAGGCCGCGACGGTCGTCCTGCCCGGGGCCGCGGCCGGCACGCTGCTCGCCGTCCTGCTGCTGCCCACCCCGCGCTGGGGCACCGCCCTGCTCGCCGGGGTGACGGCCACCGGGTTCGCGCTGCTCGCCTTCCCGGCCCGCGCGCTGCTGCTGCTCGCCCCGCGCTCCCGTGCCC
>NZ_BAAAKJ010000243.1:32126-34324 GCF_039527695.1 Kitasatospora putterlickiae | reverse complement strand
CCCTCGCTTCATGTCATGCGCGCCAGCGAGCCCTTGGCATCAATCATCTAGCCGGGGCTGCCGATCGTCGGCGGCGCCGGCTCGCCGTCGGCCTCCGGGCGGCGGGCCGGCAGGAGGGTGCTCACCCGGTCCGGGAGGACGGTCAGGCAGAGCAGTTCCGCGCCGAGCGGGCCCCCGTGCAGGTGGACGGATTCGCCCTGCGGGGCGAGCAGCAGGGTGCCCCGGTCGAGGAGGCGTAGCGGGTGGTCCGGGCAGTCGACCAGGACGACGGGGCCGCGCAGCACGTACCAGGCCGCCTCGGTGGCGTCGCGGCCGGTGAGGTCGTAGCAGGCGCCCGGACCGAGGTTGACGTGTTCGAAGGCCTCGCACTCGCTGTGCAGCATGCCCCGGCGGGCGAGGCAGCGGGTGCGGATCCGCTGGGCGCCGGGGCCGAGGAGCAGGCGGGGCGCGGCGGTGCGGGTGACGATCATCGCGGCTCACCGCCCTGGCCCGGCGGCACGAGTTCCGCGTGCAGGTAGGCGAGCCCGCCGGCGCCGGCCGTGAGGTCGAGCGCGGTGCCGAGCGGCAGGGTGAACGCCGTTCCGGGGCGCAGCGGCACCCGGATGTCCCCGGCGCCCGCCCGGCCGTTGCCGCCGGTGACGAAGGCGGTGTGCTCGACGCCGTCGGCGAGCAGGAGGTCGCGTTCGCCGGTGGCCAGGTCGACGTGCCGCAGCAGGCGCAGCGGTCCGCCGATGACGGCGGAGGGGTCGAGCGGGCCGGTGCGCCGCAGGTCGCGGATCACGGTGCTGCCGACGCGGCCGCCGTCGGGGCCCGGTGCCTCCGGTTCGGCGGGCAGTTCGATCACCAGCCACTCCAGCGGCCCGGTCCCGGTGTTGCGCAGGCCGTGCCGGGTGCCGACCGCCGTCAGGACGGTGTCGCCCGCGCGGACGGCGTACGGGTGGCCGTCGAGGGTGACCTCGCCCTCCCCGGTGAGCAGGACGTACACCTCGCGGGTGCGGGTGTGGAGGTGTTCGCCGCTGGTCCCGCCCGCCGGGACGCGGGCCCATTCGACGGCCTCCCAGTCGCCGGCGAGTCCGGCGCGGCGGGCGAGGCAGGTCCACTGGGTGGTCCCGGCGGCGCCGTGCACGCCGTGGACGTCGGCCGGTGCGGTGGTGTCGGCGATCACGACGGCGCTACGCACGCGTCCCACTCCCCCGCACGACGTCCGCCGACCAGGCGCGCAGCCATCCGGCCGCGTCGGCGAGTTCGGCCGCGTCGAGGTCGTCGACGAAGACGCCCGCGCCGATCCCGGAGGGCAGCGGCAGCCGTTGCCGCCCGTCGCGGTGGCGGACGGTGTCGGCGAGCGCCTCGCCGAGCGTGACCGGTTCCATCAGCGGGTGCCAGACGGGCAGTTCTAGCCGCCGCATCAGCCGCAGGATCCGTTCGGCCTGCCCGGATCCGACCAGGCCGCGGCGCCGGGCGACGACGGTGGTGAGCGCCATGTCGACGCAGACCGCCTCGCCGTGCAGGAGTTCGGGCAGGGCCCGCATCTCGACCGTCGGGCTGAACGAGTGGCCGTAGTCCATCAGGCGCTCCAGCCGGTGCTCCCAGAGGTTGGGCTGGAGTTCCTGCAGCATGCCGTGGACGGCGCGGCCGAGCACGGCGGCGCCGGCGCCCGGGGACTGGAAGCCGCTGTCGAGCAGGTCGCGGCCGTGCCGTTCCAGCAGGGCGAACAGGTCCGCGTCCTTGATCAGCGCGACCTTGAGGATCTCGGCGAGCCCGTTGCCGATGTGGCGCCGTTCCAGGGTGGTGAGGAAGGCCGGGTCGAGCAGGGTGTCGACGGCGGGGTGGTAGGTGCCCAGGCGGTTCTTGTGGCGGCCGTGGTTGACGCCGGTCTTGGCGCCGACGCCCGCGTCGACGAGGCCGATCAGGGTGGTCGGGACGCGCACGAAGGGCGTGGAGCGGCGGTAGAGGCTGCAGGCGAGGCCGACGACGTCGGTGAGCACGCCGCCGCCGATCGCGATCACCGGTTCGCCCCGGCGGGAGATCCCGAAGGAGTCCATCCGGTCGGCGACCTGGAACACGGCGTCCATGGTCTTCACCTGTTCGTGGGCGAGCAGGACGTGCGTCTCGTACTCGACGCCCTGGGCGGCCAGGTAGCGGCGCAGGCGGTCGCCGTGCAGTTCGTGGACGCGGGCGTCGACGACGACGAGCCGGCG
>NZ_BAAAKJ010000243.1:28684-32113 GCF_039527695.1 Kitasatospora putterlickiae | reverse complement strand
CGGCCTCGGCGAGGGCCGGGTTGCCCGGGTCCAGCACGCCGGGGATGAAGCGGACCCGGTAGCGGACCGGCAGGGCGGTGGCGACCGTCCAGCCGGTGGCGGGGGCGCCGTTCACCGGGTCGCCGGTGGCGTGCAGGCCGTGCTCGTGCGCGCCGTGCTGGTGCGGGCCGTGCTCGTGCGCGCCGGGGGTGTGGGCACCGGCCGGGTGCGCGCCGGGGGCCTCGGGCCGGGCGGCGGAAGCGGCGGGACGGTGCTGCGGGTGGGGGATGGACACAGGTCGGCTCCTTCGGCGGGGCGACGGATCGGGGCGGGTCGTACCGGTCGGGCGGCCCGGCGGCTGAGGGACGGACCGCCGGGCCGATGGCCACCACGCTGGCCCGCCCGCCGTCCCGGACGCACGGGCGGCCGGCCCCATCCGCGTCCCGGCCCCGCCCGGGACCGCCGGGACCACCACGCCCCTCAGCGCCGCACCCCGCACCGCCCGGGCGACGTACGGTGGAGAACGGAGGCCGACACCATGCACGCCACCGGTACCCACTTCATCGACCGCACCGACGCGGGCCGCCGGCTGGCCGCCCTGCTGGACCACCTGCGCGGCCCCGGCACCGTCGTGGTGGCCCTGCCGCGCGGCGGCGTCCCGGTGGCCGCCGAGGTGGCCGCCGCGCTCGGCGCGCCGCTGGACATCTGCGTGATCCGCAAGCTGGGCGTGCCGTACCAGCCGGAACTGGGCATGGGGGCGATCGGCGAGGACGGGGTGCGGGTGATCAACCAGCGGGTGGTGCGGCCCGCCGGGGTGACGCCGGAGCAGCTGGCCGCCGTGGAGGTCCGCGAGCGGGCCGAGCTGGAGCGCCGGGCGCACCGCTACCGGGGCGGCCGTCCGCCGGTGGACCTGCGCGGGCGCACGGTGGTGGTGGTCGACGACGGCATCGCCACCGGCTCGACCGCCCGGGCCGCCTGCCTGATCGTGCGGGCGCGCGGCGCGGCGCGGGTGGTGCTCGCGGTACCGGTGGCGCCGGCGGAGTGGACGGAGCGGCTGGGCTCGGTCGCCGACGAGCTGGTGTGCATCGGCACGCCGTCGCCGTTCTTCGCGATCGGCGAGTTCTACGCGGACTTCTCGCAGACCGAGGACGCCGAGGTGCTGCGCCACCTCGCCGCGGCCCGCACCGATCCGCCGAGGGCGGCCGGGGTGGCGGCGTCCGACCGCGAGGTGACGCTGCCCGCCGCCGGCGTCCGGCTGACCGGCCGGCTGACGGTCCCGGCCGGCGCCCGGGGCGTCGTCGCGTTCGCGCACGGCAGCGGCAGCGGCCGGCACAGCCCGCGCAACCGCCACGTGGCCGAGCACCTGAACCGCTCGGGGCTGGCCACCTTCCTGTTCGACCTGCTCACCGAGGACGAGGAGGAGGACCGGCGGAACGTGTTCGACGTCGATCTGCTGGGCGGCCGGCTGACGGACGTGGCCCGCGCGCTGCCCGCCGAGCAGGCCCGCGCCGACGGGGGTCCGTTCCTGCCGCTCGGTCTGTTCGGCGCGAGCACCGGGGCCGCCGCCGCGCTGTGGACGGCCGCCCGGCTCGGCGACGGGGTGGGCGCGGTGGTGTCCCGGGGCGGGCGGCCGGACCTCGCCGGGGCGGACGCGCTGGGCGCCGTGCGCGCGCCGACGCTGCTGATCGTCGGCGGCCGGGACGAGGCGGTGATCGACCTGAACCGGCGGGCGCGTGAGCGGCTGCGCTGCGAGAGTGAGCTGGCGGTGGTCCCGAACGCGGGTCACCTGTTCGAGGAGCCGGGGGCGCTGGACCGGGTCGCCGAGCTGGCCGGTGACTGGTTCGGCGGCCACCTCGCCCCCTGCGCGCCCCCGACCTGAGCGCCCGTCCGACTCCGTCCACCACCCCGCCCACCACCCACCCACCGTCCACCGTCCGCCGCCCACCGCCCTGACCAGCGCACACGCCCGACCGGGACCGATGCGCAGAACTCGTGAACCCCGCCGGATCGACCGAGCATTCTGCACAGCTTGACCAGCGATTTCCTGATCACCTTGTACACATTGAACAGTGAAAACCCGATCTATTGCTCAATCCGCCCGACTGGAGCAAGCTCTCCGCTCAGCCGCCCGCAACCGCCCTCGCCCCACCCCCGCCCTCGCGGAGCGGCCGCCTCAAGCGGATGCCTCAATGCCGAGGCCTCAATGTGGAGGAACGACCGATGACCCCGCAGTCCCACGCCCTTGAGCTGACCCCCGAGGAGCGCGAGGCCGGTCTCGACGCCGAGCAGCTGCGCCGCCTCGTCGGCCTCGTCGAGCACGACCAGGCCGCCGACCCGTTCCCGGTCACGGCGCAGGACGCCGTCGTGTTCGTGGTCGGCAACGCCACCCAGACGGCCCAGTTCTACCAGGTCGTCTTCGGCATGGAGCTGGTCGCCTACTCCGGCCCGGAGACCGGCCGCCGCGACCGCAAGTCCTACGTGCTGCGCTCCGGCTCCTGCCGCTTCGTGATCAAGGGCGGCGTCTCCCCGGACAGCCCGCTGCTGGACCACCACCGCCGCCACGGCGACGGCGTCGTCGACCTGGCCCTGGAGGTCCCGGACGTCGACAAGTGCATCGAGCACGCCCGCGCCCAGGGCGCCACCGTCCTGGAGGAGTCGAACGACGTCTCCGACGAGAACGGCACCGTGCGCCGCGCCGCGATCGCCACCTACGGCGAGACCCGCCACACCCTGATCGACCGCTCCCGCTACACCGGCCCGTACCTGCCCGGCTACATCGTCGCCCAGAGCAAGGTGCGGCACCCGGAGGGCTCGCCGCGCCGCCTGTTCCAGGCCCTGGACCACGCGGTCGGCAACGTCGAGCTCGGCAAGATGGACGAGTGGGTCACCTTCTACAACAAGGTCATGGGCTTCGTGAACATGGCCGAGTTCGTGGGCGACGACATCGCCACCGACTACTCGGCGCTGATGTCCAAGGTCGTCGCCAGCGGCAACCACCGGGTGAAGTTCCCGCTCAACGAGCCGGCCATCGCCAAGAAGAAGTCGCAGATCGACGAGTACCTGGAGTTCTACACCGGCGCGGGCTGCCAGCACATGGCGCTGGCCACCAACGACATCCTCACCACCGTCGACGTGCTGCGCTCGCGCGGCGTCGAGTTCCTGAACACCCCCGACTCGTACTACGACGACCCCGCGCTGCGCGAGCGGATCGGCAAGGTCCGGGTGCCGATCGAGGAGCTGAAGAGCCGCGGCATCCTGGTCGACCGCGACGAGGACGGCTACCTGCTGCAGATCTTCACCAAGCCGATCGGCGACCGCCCGACCGTCTTCTACGAGTTCATCGAGCGGCATGGTTCGCTGGGCTTCGGGAAGGGCAACTTCAAGGCGCTCTTCGAGGCCATCGAGCGCGAGCAGGAGCGCCGCGGCAACCTCTGAGGCCGGGCGCCCCGG
>NZ_BAAAKJ010000243.1:27201-28657 GCF_039527695.1 Kitasatospora putterlickiae | reverse complement strand
GGCGCACAGCCACCGCTGAAGCCGCGAGGCGCAAGCCGTAGGAAGCTCTGGGCCACAGGAAGGTCCGGGAGGAGCAGGGACGATGGCGTACTACCGGCAGCTGGGCAGCATCCCGCCCAAGCGGCACACGCAGCACCGCACACCCGAAGGCGGGCTGTACTACGAGGAGTTGATGGGCGAGGAGGGGTTCTCTTCGGACTCCTCGCTGCTCTACCACCGGGGCATCCCCTCGGCCGTCGTGAACGCCGTGCCGTGGGAGCTGCCCGATCAGTCCACGGTGCCCAACCACCCCCTGCTCCCCCGGCACCTCAAGCTGCACGAGCTGTTCGCGGGCGAGGAGTGGAAGTCCGCGGACGTCGTCTCCGCGCGCCGGCTCGTGCTCGGCAACGGCGACGTGCGGATCTCGTACGTCGCCGCCGGGGCGCCCAGCGAGCTGTACCGCAACGGGCTCGGCGACGAGTGCGTGTACCTGGAGTCCGGCTCCGGCACCCTGGAGACGGTCTTCGGCGCGCTGGAGGTCGGCCAGGGCGACTACGTGATCATCCCCCGGGCGACCACCCACCGCTGGGTGCCGACCGGTGACGAGCCGCTGCGCGCCTACTGCGTCGAGGCGAACAGCCACATCACCCCGGTCAAGCGCTACCTGTCCAAGTACGGCCAGCTGCTGGAGCACGCGCCGTACTGCGAGCGGGACCTGCGCGGCCCGTCCGGCCCGCTGCTCGCCGACGACACCGGGGACGTCGATGTGCTGGTCAAGCACCGCGGCCCGAACGGCGTTTCGGGCACCCGGTACACCGTGCCGCACCACCCGTTCGACGTGGTCGGCTGGGACGGCTGCCTGTACCCGTACGCATTCAACATCCGGGACTTCGAGCCGATCACCGGGCGGATCCACCAGCCGCCGCCGGCCCACCAGGTGTTCGAGGGCAACGGCTTCGTGATCTGCAACTTCGTTCCGCGCAAGGTGGACTACCACCCGCTGTCGATCCCGGTGCCGTACTACCACGCCAACGTGGACAGCGACGAGGTCATGTTCTACTGCGGCGGCGACTACGCGGCGCGCAAGGGCTCGGGCATCGGCCAGGGCTCCATCTCGCTGCACCCGGGTGGCCACACCCACGGCCCGCAGCCGGGCGCCTACGAGCGGTCCATCGGCGCGGAGTTCTTCGACGAGCTCGCGGTGATGGTGGACACCTTCCGCCCGCTGGAGCTGGGCGAGGGCGGCCGGGCCTCGGAGGACTCCGGCTACGCCTGGACGTGGTCCGGTCGGGGGCCGCGGCGGTGAGTACCACCCGTGAGATCCCCCCGCTGTTCCGGGGGCTGTTCGACGACGCGGCCGTGTTCCCGCCGGGGAACCTGCCGGTCGCCGAGGCGGTGCCCGCACACCGCTCACACCGCACCGCCTGGTACGCCGACGCGGTCGGCCCGTTCCTCTGCGGAGCGGGCCGGCTGGGTG
>NZ_BAAAKJ010000243.1:13960-27123 GCF_039527695.1 Kitasatospora putterlickiae | reverse complement strand
CAGGTGGTGAACCGCACCCCGCGCTCGCGCAGGTGGCCGACGACCGCCTCCGGGTCGGGCTCGTGCTGCCGGGGGGCAGCGCCGAGCTCGGCCCGGCCCTGTCCGCCGCCGCGCCGTTCGAGGTGGCGGGCGTCGAGCTCGCCACCAGGGACGCCCGCGAGGCGGTCGCCGCGCTCGACCTTCTGCTGCCGCCGGGCGTGCCCGCGGCCGTCGAGCTGCCGCGCGAACTCCTGCGCGGCGACGGGCTGGACGAGGTCCTGGACGTGCTGCTCGACAGCCCGTACCGGGCCAAGTTCCGCACCGGCGGGATCGTCGCCGGCGCCTTCCCGGACGAGCGGGAGCTGGCCGGTCTCCTCACCGGGTGCGCGCGCCGCGGCCTGCCGTACAAGTGCACGGCCGGGCTGCACCACGCCGTCCGGCACACCGACCCGGTGACCGGCTTCGAGCACCACGGCTTCCTGAACGTCCTGCTGGCCGCCCAGGAGACCGAGCCGGCCGCGGCCGCCGAGGTGCTCGCCGAGCGCTCCGGCGAGGTGCTCGCCAAGGCCGTCCGATCGCTGACCGACCGTCAGGTCACGGTGATCCGCAACTCGTTCACCGCGTTCGGCACCTGTAGCATCGCCGAGCCCCTGGACGACCTGGCCGCCCTCGGCCTGCTGTCGCCCGACCCGACGCCCCAGGAGGACCGTTGACCACCCCCCGCAGCTGGCTCGCCCCCGCGAACGACTCGCCGTTCGGCGTGCACAACCTGCCGTACGGCGTCTTCACGGTCACGGCCGGCGACCGGCCGGGGCGGCGGCGGATCGGCGTGCGCGTCGGCGACCTCGTGCTGGACGCCGGCGCCGCCGCCCGCGCCGTCGGGGAGCCGTCCGCCCTGCTCGACGCCGACTCGCTCAACCCGCTGCTGGCCGCGGGCCGTCCGGCGTGGACCGAGGTGCGCGCCGCGCTCACCCGCTGGCTGACCGAGGAGTCCCACCGCGACGCCCTCACCCCGCTGCTGCTGCCGCTCGACGAGGTGGAGCTGCACCTGCCGTTCGAGGTCGCCGACTACGTCGACTTCTACGCCTCCGAGCACCACGCCACCAACCTGGGCCGGATCCTCCGCCCCGGCTCCGAGCCGCTCACCCCCAACTGGAAGCACCTGCCGATCGGCTACCACGGCCGCTCCGGCACCGTCGTGGTCTCCGGCACCCCGGTGGTCCGCCCGCACGGCCAGCGCAAGGCGCCGGCGGACGCCGCGCCGTCCTACGGCCCGACCCGCCGGCTGGACATCGAGGCCGAGGTCGGCTTCGTCGTCGGCGCGCCCTCCGCGCTCGGCACCCCCGTCACCCTGGACGGCTTCCGCGAGCACGTCTTCGGCGTCTGCCTGGTCAACGACTGGTCCGCGCGCGACATCCAGGGCTGGGAGTACGTGCCGCTCGGCCCCTTCCTCGGCAAGTCCTTCGCCACCTCCGTCTCGCCGTGGATCGTGCCGCTCGACGCCCTGGAGCACGCCCGGATCACCCCGCCGGCCCGCGACGTCGAACCGCTCCCCTACCTCGACGACCGCGCCGGCGAGCCGTGGGGCCTGGACCTCGCGATGGAGATCCGCCTCAACGGCCACACCGTCTCCCGCCCGCCGTTCGCCTCGATGTACTGGACGGCCGCCCAGCAGCTCGCCCACATGACGGCCAACGGCGCCTCGCTGCGCACCGGCGACCTCTTCGCCTCCGGCACCGTCAGCGGCCCCGAGCCCGACACCCGAGGCGCGCTCATCGAGCTCACCTGGAACGGCGAGAACCCGCTCAAGCTCCCCGACGGCTCGACCCGCGCCTTCCTGGAGAACGACGACGAGGTGACCATCACCGCCACCGCCCCCGGCCCCGACGGCGCCGTCGTCGGCTTCGGCGAGGTCACCGGCCGCATCGTCCCCTGAGTCCCTGAGTCCCTGAGACTCCCTGAACCACCTTCCCCCGCCGGACGAAGGGCGGCCCCGGTCACCGGCCGGAGCCGCCCTTCGTGTTTGTCTTGGAGTCTTCTTGGAATACCGCCGGTCGAGGACGAACGGGAGTGGGGACGATGGCTGACGAGGTGCGGACGTCGCGGGACGGCGGGGTGGGGCGGATCGTGCTCGACCGGCCGAGGGCGCTGAACTCGCTGACGCACGGCATGGTCCTGGACGTCCGGGCGGCGCTGGACGCGTGGGCCGGGGACGCCGCGGTGCGGGTGGTGGTGCTGACCGGTGCCGGGGAGCGCGGGCTGTGCGCGGGCGGCGACATCCGCGCGTTCCACGACGACGCCAGGACGGGCGGGGCCGGGACGCGCGCGTTCCTCCGTGACGAGTACCGGCTGAACGCGCTGATCGCCCGCTACCCGAAGCCGTACGTGGCGGTGATGGACGGCATCACCATGGGCGGCGGCGTCGGCGTCTCCGCGCACGGGTCGGTGCGGATCGTCACCGAACGCTCGGTGGTGGCCCTGCCGGAGACCCGGATCGGCCTGGTCCCGGACGTCGGCGGGACGTGGCTGCTGTCGCGCGCGCCCGGCGAGCTGGGCACCCACCTGGGGCTCACGGCCGCCTCGATGACGCCCGGGGACGCGCTGCTGTGCGGGTTCGCGGACCACTTCGTGCCGTCGGCGAAGCTGCCGGAGCTGCTGGCCGGCCTCGCCGACGCGCCGGTCGACGACGTGGTGGCCCGGTACGCGGAGGCGGCCCCGGCCGCGCCGCTCGCCGGGCAGCGCCACTGGATCGACGCCTGCTTCGCGGCCGACTCCGTCGAGGAGATCGTGGCGCGGCTGGTGGCGAGCGGTGTCCCGGCGGCCAAGCAGGCCGCCGAGGAGCTGGCCGAGCGGTCGCCGACGATGCTGAAGGTCACCCTGGCCGCCCTGCGGCGCGCCCGGGCGCACGGCTCGTTGGAGGAGTCCCTGACGCAGGAGTACCGGGTGTCGTGCGCCGCGCTCGCCCACCACGACCTCGTCGAGGGCATCCGCGCGCAGGTCGTCGACAAGGACCGCGACCCGCACTGGTCCCCGGCCACCCTCGCCGGGGTCGACGCGCGGACGGTGGCCGCGTTTTTCGAGGCGCCGGGCGGTGGTGACCTGCGGCTCGGGTGACGACCGTCTCGCGGATCGAGACTGGCGCGAGGCGGGCCGGTTCGGAGATCGTTGGGGTCCGTCAGCGCGCACAACGGAATGGGAGTCAACGGCGATGACCGAGACCTACGAGACGATCCTGGTGGACCGCAAGGGCCGGGTCGGCCTGATCACGCTCAACCGGCCGGAGGCGCTCAACGCGCTCAACACCCGGCTGATGAACGAGGTCGTGGCCGCCGCCACCGCGTTCGACCGGGACCCGGAGATCGGCGCTCTGGTGATCACCGGCTCGGCGAAGGCCTTCGCGGCGGGCGCCGACATCAAGGAGATGCAGGACAACCGGTTCCCCGACGTCTACCTGGACGACTGGCTGGGCCCGTGGGACCGCCTGGGCGCGCTGCGCAAGCCCGTCATCGCGGCCGTCGCCGGCTTCGCCCTCGGCGGCGGCTGCGAGCTGGCGATGCTCTGCGACATCCTGCTCGCCGCCGACACCGCCAAGTTCGGGCAGCCGGAGATCAAGCTCGGCGTGATCCCGGGCATCGGCGGCTCGCAGCGCCTCACCCGCGCGGTCGGCAAGGCGAAGGCGATGGACCTGTGTCTGACCGGCCGCATGATGGGCGCCGAGGAGGCCGAACGGGCCGGCCTGGTCTCCCGGATCGTCCCCGCCGACGACCTGCTCGCCGAAGCCGTCGCCACCGCCGAGAAGGTCGCCGCGATGTCCACCCCGGCCGCGATCATGATGAAGGAAAGCGTCAACCGGGCCTTCGAAACCACCCTCGCCGAGGGCGTCCGCTTCGAACGCCGCCTCTTCCACGCCGCCTTCGCCACCGCCGACCAGAAGGAAGGCATGGCCGCCTTCGCCGAGAAGCGCCCGCCGGAGTTCAAGCACCGCTGACGCGTCGGCCGCCGCCGCCCGGCCGGTCCGGTGGTCAGCCGGTCGGGGCGGCGGTGGCCGGCTGACGGCCGCAGAAGGCGGTCGCCAGCAGCTTCTGCGTGGTGTTCCAGCCCTGGCCGGTGTCGCGGTAGCCGTTGGTCGAGAGCGCCACCAGCCGGCGGCCGTCCAGGGTGGCGTAGACGGCGCTGTTGTGCCCGTGGCCGGTGCTGCCGTTGTTGCCCCAGGCCTCGCCGCACGGCGTGGTCAGCCGGCCGATCCCCAGGCCGTACTGGCCGGCGCCGCTCGCCGGGGCGACCGTCAGCATCTCGGCGAGCAGCGGTGCGGGCAGCAGCCTTCCGCCGAGCAGGGCTCGGAGGAAGGCGGCGAGGTCCGCGCTGGTCGAGATGCCGACGCCCGCCGCGTCCATCTCGCTCGGCTCCATCTCGGTGACGTCCACCGGGCCGCCGGGCAGATCGAGGTAGGTGTGCGCGTGCGGGCCGCGGATCGCCGTCGCGTGGACCGGCAGCGAGGTCCCGGTCAGCCCCAGCCGGTCGATGATCCGGCGCTCCACCTCCCGGCGCCAGTCGTGGCCGGTGACCCGCTCGACGATCATCCCGGCCAGCACGTAGTTGGTGTTCGCGTAGCGCCAGCCCGTGCCGGGCGGGAAGTGCGGCGGGTGGCCGTTGGCCAGCGCGAGGAGTTGCCGCGGCGTCCAGCTCCGCCAGCGCCCCTCGCGGAGCCAGGTCTCGGTGTCGACCTGGACGGCCGGGTCGTCGGTGTAGTCGAACAGCCCGCTGGTGTGGTTGAGCAGCTGGCGCACGGTGATGGCGGCCCCGCCCGGGACGGCTCCCGGCAGCAGGCTCTCCACGCTGTCGTCCAGCCCGAACCGCCCCTCGCCGACCAACTGGAGGACGACCGTCGCCACGAAGGTCTTGGTCACGCTGGCGATCCGGAACCGGCCGTTCGCCGAGGGCTCGGCGCCGGTCGAGAAGTCGCCCACGCCCTCCGCGCCCTTCCACGCCGTGCGCCCGTACTCGGTCACCCGGGCGAGGGAGCTGGACGCCCCGCCGGTCTCGATCACGCCCTCCAGCGCCTCGTCCAGCGCCCGGGCGTCCACGCCGCCCCGGTGCGGCCCGGTACCGAGGGCGCCGGCCGTCGGGGCGGTCACGCCCACCAAACCCGCGCCCGCCAGCGCGAGCGCGATGACCCGCACGCCCCGCGCCGTCCGCGATCCGCCCCGGCGTCCCGCTGTCCTCATGATTCCTCCTGGATCCGAGCCGATGCTTTCACAACAACCTGAATCAGGCGATCGCCTGACGTGTCGCCGGGTCCGGCCCGGCGAATCACCCCAGCGGGGCCCTGGAGCGCGGCCTCGCCGTGGCGCCGTGCGCGGGATGGATGGGCCGGCCGGCACGCAGGGGAAGGGGGTCGCGCAGCCTGGCCACATGGCGGCGGTAGGCCCGCGCCTCGGCCGAGACGCCGTCGACGGCGGCGAGACGGTCGGGGAACATCACACTCCCCGCGTGCAGTTGGGCGCTCGGCCCGAACCGGTTGCCGTGCAGACGGCCGGTCACCAGTCGGCCGCGCTCGGCCTGGAACCAGACCTCGCGCCGGTTGCCGAACAGCAGGACGCTCTCCCGGAGATCACGCACGTCGGTGTACACGTCGAAGTCCCAGTCACCCGACGCTCCGCCGGATCCGTAGTGCCCCCGGAGGTGGTGCGTGAACCGGGGCAGGCCGATCGGGGTGCCGAACGGAATCACCGCGTCGGCGTACGGCTCACCGGCGATGAAGTGGATCCTGAACTCCAGGCCGTACGGCCGCCCGTGGACCATCCTCTTGACGTGGAGCGAGAACAGGTCCGAGTCTTCGTGGTTGGAGCGGTTCTCCGTACGGACACGCCGGCTCAGCTGCTCGAACGACAGCGCCTCCCGATCGACCAGCAGGCCAGGGATCCGTTCGACCGAGCCGTGTCGCAAATAGAGGCACATCAGGTCCACCGGATGCGCCTCGCGTGCCAGCCGCGTGAAGAACCCATCGGAAAAGCCGTCCCGCACAGTGTCTCCTCAAGCGAGCCGCCTGCCCGGATCAGCCCCAGGTGAGCGGGTCCAGGTGGAGGTAGAAGCGTAGGCGGTCATGGTCCAGGGCGGTGCCGTACCCGTCGGCGAACGCCGCGTCCGCGGCCTGGGCCTGGGCCTCGTCGG
This sequence comes from Kitasatospora putterlickiae, assembly GCF_039527695.1. Classification (NCBI taxonomy): domain Bacteria; kingdom Bacillati; phylum Actinomycetota; class Actinomycetes; order Kitasatosporales; family Streptomycetaceae; genus Kitasatospora; species Kitasatospora putterlickiae. The sequence continues at coordinate 20,973 of NZ_BAAAKJ010000243.1, read as the reverse complement.
TCCAGGTCTCCCGGGCGTTGGCCAGGAGCAGGGCCAGGTCGGCGTGCCGGTCGGCCCGCCCGAGGCGGCCCAGGTCGACGAATCCGGACACGTCCAGGGTCCGGGGGTCGAGCACGATGTTGGGCAGGCAGAGGTCCCCGTGGCAGACGACCGTGTCCTCGGCCTCCTGGAGCAGTCGTCGGGGGACCTCTCGGGCGAGGGCCGCCAGCAGGTCCGCGGGCGGTGTGTGCCGCTGCTCGTCCGGGAGGAACTCCGGGTTCACGGCGTCGCGGGCCACCACGTCCCGCGCCTGGGCGACCATGGCGTCCAGGCTCCGGCTGAACGGGCAGGTCCGCGCGGGGACTTCGTGCAGCCGGCGGACCGCGTCCGCGATGCGGTCCCAGGCGTCCCGCAGCCCCTCGGGCGGCACCTGGTCGGCGGGTACGCCGTGAACGGCGCTGGTGACCAGGCAGGCGCCCGCGTCACCGTCGTGCCAGTCGAGCACGCGCGGGCCGGGTACGCCCTGGCCGTCCAGCCAGGCGATCCGGTCACGCTCGGCCGTCAGGTCCGCCGCGCCGGTGGCGGGTACGCACTTGGCGTACCTGGCGGCGTCGGCGGCGCGGAAGACGAAGGCACCCGACTCGCCGGTGGTGACGGGCATCCACGCACCACCGATGCCGAGCAGTTCCGGCGAGACGGACGCGAATCCCGATGCGGAGCGATCGTCCATGGCGAGAACTCTAGCCAGTTCGATTTCCCGTCCAAGGGGCAGTGGGGTGGTCGCGGCCGGATGCCACGACCACCCCACTGGTTGGGTCGGTTCCGTCAGCCCTGCCGGCGACGGCGGCGGGTGAGGGCGACGGTCGCGCCGCCGAGGATCAGCAGGGTGCCGCTGATCAGCGCCGTGGTGAGCACGGTGGTGCCGGTGTCGGCGAGGCTGCCCGAGGACCGCGCGGGTGCCGGAGCGGCCGGAGCCGCCGGACGCTGCGGGGCCCGCGGTGCCTGCGGGGCGCGCGAGGTCCCCGGTGCGGCCGGGGCCGGGTCCGAGGAGCCCTGGGGGGCCGACGGGGTGGGGCCGGGGGTGGCGGGCGTCTGGCCACCGGCGGTGGTCGTCGGCGTGGGCGTCGCGGTGGTGGTGGGGGTGGTTGTCGGGGTGGGCGAGGGGGTGCTCGCGGGCGTGGCGGTGTGGTCGGTCGCGCAGGCCTTGGCGGTGTCGCAGGCGCCGCGCTTGGCGTCCGTGGTGGTGACGGTGTTGCGCAGCTGCTTGTCACCGTCGGCGTTGACGGTCACGGAGTAGGTGATCGTCGCGGTGCCGCCCTGCGGCAGGTCGCCGGTCCAGGTGAGCTTGCCGTCCTTGATCTCGGCGGTGCCGGAGGTGGCCTTGACGTCGCCGTTGTAGGCGGCGTCGTCGAGGACCTTCGACAGGTCGTCGGTCAGGGTCGCGCCCTTGACCTCGCCCGTGCCCTTCTGAGCGACGGTGACGGTGTAGGTGACCTTGTCACCCGCCTTGACCGTCGCGCCCGAGGCGGGGTCGGCGGTCTTGGAGAAGACGTACGAGCCCTCCTCGTAGGTGTACTTCCCGGCGGCGCCGGTGCCGGCCGGAGTGGTCACGGCGACGTCGACGGCGCCGATCGCGGTCCCGGCGGGGACGGTGGCGGTGATCCGCGTGTCGCTGTCCACCGTGAACGACGTCGCCGGGGTCGCGCCGAACGCCACGGCGGTCGCCCCGGTCAGGTGGGTGCCCGTGAGGGTGACGACCGTGCCGCCCGCCAGCGGGCCGTGATCGGGCGCGACGGCGGACACCACGGGAGCCGGAACGTCGTACGTGTACCGGGTGGTGGCGGTGCCACCGGGGGTGGTGACGGAGACGTCGGCGGCACCGGGGGCGCTCGCGGCCGGGACGGTCGCGGTGATCCGCGTGTCGCTGTCGACGGTGAACGACGTCGCCGCCGTGGAGCCGAAGCCCACCGCGGTCGCCCCCGTCAGGTTGGTGCCCGTGAGGGTGACGACCGTGCCACCGGCCAGCGGGCCGTGATCGGGCGCGACGGCGGTCACGGTGGGCACCGGAGCGTCGTAGGTGTACGTCCCGGCGGCGAGGTCGCGGCCCGCGACGGTCGCGGTGACGTCGACGGCACCGGCGGCGTGCGCGGGGACGGTCGCGGTGACGGTGGTGCGGTCGACCACCTTCACGTCGGTCGCCGGGGTTCCGCCGAAACTGACCGCCGTGGTGCCGGTGAGGAACTTGCCGGTGAGGGTGACGGTGCCGCCGCCGGCGACCGGCCCGTGGGCGGGGCTGATGCCGGTGACCGCCGGCTGGGCGACCTTGCCGACCGCCGAACCGTACGGGGACGCGCCGGTGGGGACGGTGCCGGTGACGGTGTTGGTCGCGGTATCGATCACCGAGACCGTGTTGTCGCCGAAGTTGGCGACGTAGACGCGGGAGCCGTCCACGTCGACCGAGGCCGAGATCGGCCGGGTGCCGACCGGCACGGTGGCGACGACGGTGAGGGTCGCGATGTCCAGGATCGACACCGAGTTGGACGAGCCGTTGACGACGTACGCGAACGCACCGTCCGGAGTGATGGCCACGTCCTGCGGCTGGGATCCGACGCCGACGGTCGCCACGACCGTGTTGCCGGCGGTGTCGATGACCCCGATGTTGCCGGTGATCGCGAAGGGGACGAACGCGAGCTTGCCGTCGGGGGTGATCGCCACCCCGCTCGGCTTGCTGGAGCCCTGGGGCGGGGTGATGGTGGCGGCGACCGTGTTGGTGGCCGTGTCGATCACCGACACCGAGTCGGCCCCGAAGTTCGCGGTGTAGACCCGGCTGCCGTCCGGGGTCACCGCCAGGGCGGCCACCTGGCGGCCGCCCTGGACCCGGGCGACGATCGTCCGGGTGGCGGTGTCGATCACGGAGACCGTGGTGATGCCGCTGTAGGTGGCCAGGTAGGCGTACTTGCCGTCCGGCGAGAAGGCCACCGCGAAGGGGGAGAGGTCGACCGTGATCATGCCGGAGACGGTGTTGGTCACGGTGTCGATCACCGAGATGTTCCCGCCGTTGGTGTTGGGAACGTACACCTCCGAGCCGTCCGGCGACATGGCGAGGTTCTGCGGACGGCGGCCGACCGGGACCGTGGCGACCACCGACTTGGCCGCCGGGTCGTAGACGGTGACCGTGCTCTCGGCGGAGTTGGCGATGTAGACGAGCTTCGCCGGGGGCGCCGCGTGCCCGGTCGCGGCCGGGACGACCGCGCCCAGGGTGCCCAGCACCATGGCCGTCACCGCCGCCGCCGTCCCGCGCCGCAGCCTTCGCCAGCGGCCCGAACGAGTCGCCCCGATGTCGGGGACCAGTGCCATGTACTCCGCCTCTCCGCGGGTCGGACCGCCCGACCCCCCGGCCAGGCGGCGTCAAATTGCGTCATGTTCACAAAATTTGACGATCCATAGAATGGCGGACGATGACCATTTCCGTCCATTCACAAGCGGAGTACGCCCTTCCGTGGTATCCCACGCGCCCGCGCCGGTCCGGGCCCGGGGATCATCCGCCGGTCGTCAGCGTGGTGTTGAGCCGGGCCAGGCCGCTGCGGGTGGCGGCCACCACGACGCGGTCGCCGGGCTCCAGCGCACGGGTGCGGTCCGCGTACCGCCACTGGTAGACCTGCGGGCTGCGGGCCAGGCGGACGGCGAGGACGCGGACGCCGCCCCGCTCCTCCAGGTCGTGGCGGTTGAGGCCGATCAGGCCGCTGCCCAGCTCGGCGGAGAGTTCGGCGATCAGCAGCACGTGCCGGAACACCGACAGCGTGCCGAGCACCTCGCGGCCCATCAGGGCGGCGGCGAAGGCCGGGGCGGCGAGGTAGGAGGTGGAGCGCGAGGCCGCGTTGTCGAGCGTGGCGTAGACGTGGCTCGCGAAGCTGTCGTCGAACAGGCGCAGCACCACCCGGACGTCGGGCCGCACGGCGCGCGCCTCCAGGGCCGCCTCCAGGTTGGTGGCGTCGTCGCCGCTGACCGCGACCACCGCGCGGCTGTGCTTGAGCCGGGCCCGGCGCAGCTGCTCGTGGAGCGGGCCGTCGTCGACGACGACCGGGACGCCGAGCGCGCGGGCGGCGGAGACGCCGCGGGCCTGCGGGTCGCTCTCCAGGCCGACCACCGGGACGCCGAGGCCGTGCAGTCGGCTGACCACCCGGGTGCCGACGTTGCCGAGGCCGACCACGACGACGTGGTCACGGGTGCCGACGCCCGGGTTGCGGGGCTGGCCGCGCCGGCCGGAGGCGAGCACCTCGACGGCGATGGCGGTGGCGACCGGCGCGAAGGTGATGCCGCAGAAGGTGATCACGACCTGGGCGACCCGCTGCCAGCTGCCGCCGGTACCCGCCCCGGCGGCGTCGCCGGGCCGGTCGGGCTGGGCGGCGCCGGCCAGGTCGAGCAGCGCGGAGTAGAGCGTCCAGGCGAAGTTCCCGTTGAGGTGCCAGAGCAGGCCGAAGGCGAGCAGCACGGCGGCGAGGGCGGTGATCAGTACCACGCGCAGCCGGACGCTGGTGAAGAAGCGCAGGGTGTCGAGCAGCCGCCAGCGCAGCCGCCGCCACCAGGGGATCCGGACGGCGGGGTCGCCGCGCAGGGTCTGGAGGGCGGCGATGCCGCCGGTCGGGGCACCGGCCCCGGTCCCCGCGGCGCGGCGGGCCTCGGCGCCGGAGTGGATCGGTCCGTCGTCGCCGAACTCGCCGGCCAGCCGGATGAAGGAGGCGGCGTCGCCCTCCTGGTCGGGCAGCAGGCGGATCCGGCCGAGGTCCTGGCGGTCGATCCGGTCGGCGACGACGCACAGGCGGTCGGACCGGATGTCGTCGTCGTAGGCGATGTGCAGGAAGCGGTCGCCGACCTGGACGGAGTTGGGGCGCGACAGCGCGGCGTCGGCGAAGGCGGGGGCGGCGGTGGCGGAGCCGGACAGCGCGGTGCCGTTGCTGAGCAGGCGTTCGATGTTGGCGCCGAGCCGCTGGTTGAACATCCGTAGCACGATGCGGATCCCGGGGTTTCGGCCCTGCGCGGAGAGCGCGGCGTGGATGTTCTCCTGGTCGGTGCCGTCGACGAAGGCGATGCCGCGCGCGGCCTCCACCCGGACGGCGCGCAGCGCCTCCTCGGTGACGCTGCCGTACTCGACGACGGCGGCGACGCCCTCCAGCTGTTCGATCCGCGGCGCGTGGTCGCGGAGGCGGTCCGGGACGAGGACGACGACCGGGACGTCGTAGTGCTCGACGAGCTCGTGGGCCAGGCGGTGGGCGAGCGCGTTGCCGCCGCAGACGATGTAGTGCTGGCTGATCGGCTCGACCGGACCGGCCCCCCACCCTTCAGAAGTCATATCGGCGGATCCTAGGGGCGCCGGGTGATCCGTCCATGACGCCTGGGCGTCCGGCCGGGAAACGCGGGCGAGGGGGACGACCGGGGAGTCCCTGAGGGTCTGGGGGGGTCGCCCGAACGGGTGTATCCGGCGGGCGGCCGAGGCCGGGCGCGGCCATCGTGAGGAGCGCCCGCCGCCCCGAGTCCCTGGAGGACGCCACCGTGGTCTCCCCGATCATCACCCCCGACGGCACCCCGGTCCGGGGCCCGCTCGGGCTGCTCGCCAAGGCCGCCTGGCAGGTGCTGCTGGTCGCCGGACTCGTCTCGCTCGGCCTCGGGATCGTCGTGTTCGCCTGGCCCGAGGAGACGCTGCTGGTGGTCGGCGTGCTGTTCGGCGTCTACCTGCTGGTCATCGGCATCGTGCAGCTGGTCGCCTCGTTCGGCACGCACGCCACCACCGCGATGCGGGTGCTGGCGTTCATCAGCGGCGCGATCTGCGTGCTGCTCGGCCTGCTGTGCTTCCGCAGCGCGGCGCAGTCGGTGCTGCTGCTCGCGATCTGGATCGGCATCGGCTGGCTGTTCCGGGGCATCACGCAGGTGGCCGCCGCCATCTCGGACGAGACCATGCCGGCCCGGGGCTGGCAGGCGTTCGCCGGTGTGGCGAACACGCTGGCCGGTGTGCTGCTGATGGTCTGGCCGGCCGGTTCGATCACCGCGCTGACGGTGCTGGCCGGCTGCTGGCTGGTGATCCTGGGGCTGATCGAGATCGCGACGGCCTTCCAGGTGCGGAGCACCGCGAGGCGGATCCCGTCCGGCGTCTGAGCCGAGCGGGCACCGGCCGTTCCTCAGCGCCAGCGCGGCGCGTCCGTGCCCCAGCGCCCCGGCGGGCGGGTCCAGTCCGCCGGGGCGCCCGCGTATCCGACGGGCGGCAGCGCGTGCCGCAGCCGGCCGTACGGCGTGTCGGTCTCGGTGAGCCAGCGGGCCGGGTCGTAGGGCTCGCTGTTGGGCAGGACGTGCGGGTCGGCGGTGGGGGCGATGCCGTGCAGCAGCCAGGAGGCGGTGCCGGCCAGGGAGTAGCGCAGGTGGCGCCCGCCGGGGCGGCCGGTGCGCTGCTCGGTGAGCGAGCGCAGCACGCCGGCCGCGATCAGGTAGCCGGTGCCGTGGTCGAGGGCCTGGGCGGGCAGCGCGCCGGGGCGTCCGTCGGCGCCGGCCTCGGTCGCGGCGATGCCGCAGCCCGCCTGGACCAGGCTGTCGAAGCCGCGCCGCCCGGACCACGGGCCGCTCCAGCCCCAGGCGTTCAGCTCGGCGACGACCAGGCCGGGCCGGCGGGCGAACAGCGCGTCCGGGGCCAGGCCGTAGGCGTCCAGCGCGCCGGGGCGGTAGGCGGTGACGACGACGTCGGCGGTGGCGAGCAGGCCCTCGAAGACGGCCCGGTCGGCGCTCCCGGCGAGGTCGAGGCGGGCGGAGCGCTTGCCGAAGCCGGTGTCGGCGTGGGCGTCGTCGGCCTCGGGCAGGCGCGGCGGGTCGAGGCGCAGCACGTCGGCGCCGAGCAGGGCGAGGGTGCGGGTGGCGACGGGGCCGGCGATCACCCGGGTGAGGTCGAGGACGCGGATCCCGGCGGCGGGCCGGTCGACGGGGGCCCGGTCCAGCGGCCGGGGCGCGGCCTCGTCGGCGGCGCGGACGTCGACCAGCGGCAGCGGGGTGTT
>NZ_BAAAKJ010000243.1:11263-13900 GCF_039527695.1 Kitasatospora putterlickiae | reverse complement strand
AGGTTCTCGCTGACGACCGGGCCGAGCCGGCGGGCGCGCCAGAGCGCGGCCAGCGCGACGGCGACGGCGAGCGCCCCCGCCGCGTACGCGCGCTCCTGGACGGACGCGGCCGGCCGTTCGCGCAGCACGGCGGCGAGCCGCTCGGGCCCGGCGTCGGCGGGCAGGCCGAGGGCGGTGAGCAGCCGGTCGCGGTGGTGCGGGTAGTTGGCGTGGGTGCGCAGCCAGCCGTCCGCCGTCGGCCAGAAACCGGAGAGCGGGGCGAAGGAGACCGGGGCGCGGCCGTCGATCCGCAGGTGGCGTTCGCTGACGAAGGCGGTGGCGACGGCGCCCTGGTCGATCCGGACCTCGGGCACCGGGGTGCCGGAGCGCAGCGCGGCGAGTTCGGCGGCGGCCAGTGAGCAGGCGGCGACGGTGGCCCGGGCCAGCCGGCGCACGGGCAGCCGGGAGGGCAGGACGGCGTCGGGGCCGTGGAAGGAGACCCGCTCCAGCAGCGCGGACGGACCTCCGAGGGCGCGCCAGGCGTCGGCGGTGGGGCCGTCGGCGGCGGGCGGCGGGGCGTCGGCGGTGGGGGGTGCGGGGAGCGAACGGTCGGTCATGGCGGCATTGTGCGCCGTGTGGTGGGTAGACGCAGTGACGTCCGCCACCGCGACCCCCAGGAGGAGCAGCATGGTCAGGTCCCACCCCGGTGCGGCGTCCGGGATCCGGCGCCTCGATCTCGGCTACTTCGTCCGGCCGGCCGGGGAGGCGGACAACCCGGAGCCCCGGGTGGAGCCGGTGCTGGCGTACCTGGTGCGCCGGCCGGAGGGGCTGCTGTTGTTCGACACGGGTCTCGGCGAGGGCGATCCGGAGGCGGACGCGCACTACCGGCCGGTGCGGCGGCCGCTGACGGCGGCGCTGGCGGCGGCCGGGGTGGCACCGGGCGACGTCGACGTGGTCGTCAACTGCCATCTGCACTTCGACCACTGCGGCGGCAATCCGCTGCTGGCCGGGGTGCCGGTGTGGACGCAGGCGGCGGAGCTGGCCGAGGCCCGGGCGGGCGGGTACACGATCGACGCGCTGGTGGACTTCCCGGGCGTCCGCTACCGGGAGCTGGACGGGGAGGCGGAGGTGTGGCCGGGCGTGCGGGTGGTGCCGACGCCCGGTCACACCGCCGGGCACCAGTCGCTGCTGGTGGCCGGTCCTGACGGCCACACGGTGCTGGCCGGTCAGGCGACCGACACCGCGTCCGTGTTCGGCTCGGCGGTGCTGGCGCGGCGGGCGGCCGGGGAGGGGGTGGTCGGCGCGCCGCTGCCGGGGTATCCGGCGTGGCTGGACCGGCTGGCGGCGTTCGGGCCGCGCCGGGTGCTGTTCGCGCACGACCACGCGGTCTGGGAGTCCGACGGGCTGTGAACTCCCCGGGGCGGTGTCAGTAGGTGAACCGCAGCGAGCGGATCCGGTGGTCGAAGCTGGACGGGACGTACTGGGGCTCGCCGACCGAGCGGGCCCCGGGGAGCCGGGTGAACAGCTCCCGGTAGAGCACCTTCATCTCCTGCCGGGCGAGGTGCGCGCCGAGGCAGTAGTGCGGTCCGCCGCCACCGAACCCGAGGTGGGGGTTGGGGCCGCGGGTGATGTCGAAGGCCTCCGGGTCGGGGAAGACGGTCTCGTCGCGGTTGGCGGAGCCGTAGTAGAGCACCACTTTCTCGCCCGCCCGCAGCAGCGGGCCGTCGGGGCCGCCGAGCCGGTGGTCGACGGCCAGGGTGCGGCGGAACTGGATGATCGGCGTGGAGTGGCGGACGATCTCGTCGACCGCGCCGCCGAGGTGCCGGTCGAGGTCGCCGAGCAGCAGGGCCCGCTGCTCGGGGTGGGCGGTGAGCAGGTGGAGGCCGTGCGCCAGGGCGTTGCGGGTGGTCTCGACTCCGGCGACGAGCAGCAGGGAGAAGAAGGCGCCGAGTTCGCGGCCGGTGAGGCGGCGGCCGTCGACGTCGGCGGTGACCAGGGCGGAGATCAGGTCGTCGGTGGGCCGGCGGCGGCGTTCGCGGCCGAGGTCGGCGACCATGCCCTGCATCCGGGCCAGCGCCCGCAGCCCCCGGCCGGGCATCCGGATCCGCTGGCGCAGCGGGCGTTGGACGCCGGTGTGCTCGGAGGCGTGGTCGACCTGGTCGAGGATGGCGCGGCGGGGCTCCTCCGGGATGCCCATCATGTTGCAGATCACCCGGAAGGGGAGTTCGGCGGCCACCGCGTTGACGAAGTCGACGGGGCGTTCGCGCTCCACCCGGTCGACCAGGTCGGTGGCGACCAGGCGGATGTCGTCCTCGACCCGGGCGATCAGGCGCGGGGTGAAGGCGCGGGAGACGATGCGGCGCAGCTGGGCGTGGCGGGGGTCGTCCAGGTTCACCATCGAGTCGCCGAACAGCAGGCGCACCCAGCGGGCCGGTTCGGGGGTGGTGACGCCGGGTCCGCTGAGGAAGACGGCGGGGTTGCGGCTGGCCTCGACGACGTCGGCGTGGCGGACGAGGGCGTGGAAGCCCGGGGCGGCGCCGAAGCGGGCGGGGGCGGGCAGGCGGCGCAGCTCGGCGAAGGCGGCGGCGCGGGCGCGGTCGGGCAGCCGCCAGAACGCCGGGTCGGCGAGGTCGACGGGCCCCGCGGGGTCGGCGCGGG
>NZ_BAAAKJ010000243.1:8683-11248 GCF_039527695.1 Kitasatospora putterlickiae | reverse complement strand
GGCGCCGGCCGCCGGGATGGTGGCGGCCTCGGGTGCGCTGGTGTCCATGCCGGGTCTCCTCTCGCCGTCGGGGCCGGTGTGTGCGGCGTCACATTCGGTGCGTCACATTCAGCACGTATCCGGACGGACGTGTCAAACCGATATGACGGGATGAAGAGCACCTTCCGGACCGGTCCGGCGCGCTGCGCACCGTGACCGCTCGCGCACCGTCGGGATCCGGCCACCGCACCGTCAGCCCCGTCAGCGGCGCCCCCACCCGCCCCGGGCGGCGCGGGTGCCCGAACGGCTTGCCCGGAGGGGACGGCCCCGAGGTGGCCGGACACGCCCGGCCAGGGACGGAACCGGCCAATACCGGAGGGTGCGGTACAGGGTGGTGGAGGCGGGTGCGACGATGAGTGTCATCGTGATGACCGACCGGATCCGCTCGCTGCGCGCCGTGGTCTTCGCCGCGCTCTGCGTGGCGCTGGCCGCCACGGCGCACGTGGCCATGGCCGGTTCCGGGGTCTCGGCCCCGGTCCTGGTGGGCGCGTTCGGTCTCACCCTCGGTCTCACCTGGCTGCTGGCCGGCCGGCGACGGGGACTGACGGTGATCAGTTGCTGGATGGTGGTGGCGCAGACCGCGCTGCACCTGACGTTCCAGCAGGCGGGCTCGCTGTTCGGGGGCGGGGGCGCCGCCGGCGCGCCGTCGACGGACTGGGCCTCGCTGCTGCTGTGCAATCCGGAGGCGAAGCCGGCCGGGATGTCCTCGGACGACCTGGCGCTGATGGCCGGTCTGGACCCGGCCGTGCCGCCGGCCGCCCTTCCCGTGCACGCGCACGCGCACGGCGCGGCGGCGGCCGCCGCGGACCTCTCCTCCGGCTCGACGGCCGCGTCCGTGTCCGGGATGACCGGGCACGGGATGAACGGCATGGGCGGCCACGACATGGCCGCGCACGGCATGTCGACCGGCATGATCACCGCCCACGTGGTCGCCGCGCTGGCCTGTTCGCTGCTGCTCTGGCGCGGCGAGACGGCGCTGGTGCGGCTGTTCGACCTGCTCGGCGCGCTGGGCTCGGTGCTGGCGGGGGCGCTGCTGGCGCCGCTGCTCGCGCTGTTCTCGTGTACGGCCTGGTACCGGCCGCCGGACGCGCCCAGACCCGTCGGCCACCGGGCCCGGCTGCCACGGTCCGTGCTGCTCTCGCACGCCCTGGTCCGGCGCGGACCTCCCCCGGCCGCGTTCGCCCGCTGACGCGCCCGCCGCCGTTCCCGGACACCACCGGTGTCCGCCGCGCGGTGGGCAGGTCGCCCCGCGCCGCAAGCACGCCGCCGGGTTCCGCCGCCCGTCCCCGGACGACCGCCGACCGACCGCGCACCACCGGCTCCCGCGCCTGCCGCCGGGACTCCCGTGGGCCGTCGCGGACGGCCGGTGCGCCGGGTCCGGGGTCACCGACGGTACCGGCGGAGGCTGTCGCCGGGGCCCGGGCCCGCGCGTGCCGACCGTCCCCGCCGCCAGCCGGCCGGGGCCGGGCTCGCACGGCCGCCCACCGACGCCGACGGTGCCGTCCGCAACGGCACCGCACCCCGTCTTCTCCTCAGGACCTCTTCATGCCTGACTTCGACGGCGCACCGGCCACGCCCGGCGCCACCGTCCTACCGCGTCCGCCCGCCGTCCCCCTGCCCGGGGCGGCCCACTCCGCTCGCACCGCCCCCGACCGCGCCGTGGCCCTCGGCTCCGGGACCCTCGGCTCCGAGGCGCGCGAGCAGCTTCGCCGTCCAGTCCGCCGACGGCTCGTCGGCCCCGTCCGCGAGTTGCGGGCCGCGCAGTCGCCGCGCCCGCTCCAGCCACTCCCGGCAGGCCGCGCACCGCGCGACGTGCCCGTCCAGTCGACGGTCCGGCACACCGGCCGGTTCGCCGTCGAGGCGGGCGGACAGAGCGGTACGGAGTTGCGCGCATCTCATGCGACCATCGTCCCGCACTTCCTTCCACGTGGAACCGACCGGGTAGGGGGCCGTCGTGGATGACGAGCAGCTGACCGCGCTCGCCCTGGCCGCCCGCGAGGGGCGGTCCGCCGACGTCGAGGCCTTCGTCCGCGCCACCCAGCGGGACGTGTGGCGGTTCGTCGCCCACCTCACCGACGTACAGTCCGCCGACGACCTCGCCCAGGAAACGTTCCTGCGGGCGCTGCGCAGCCTGCCCGGGTTCGCCGGACGCTCCTCCGCCCGCACCTGGCTGCTCTCCATCGCCCGGCGGACCGTCATCGACCGCTACCGCAGCGCCGCCGCCCGGCCGCGCTGCGCCGCACTGCCGGACTGGCAGGAGGCCGCCGAACGGCAGGGCACCGCGCCCGCCGCCGGTTTCGAGGACGGTGTGGCGCTCGGTGACCTGCTGGACCGGGTGCCCGCCCAGCGGCGCGAGGCCTTCGTGCTCACCCAGGTCGTCGGGCTGAGCTACGCCGAGGCCGCCGAAGTCGCCGGCTGCCCGGTCGGCACCGTCCGCTCGCGGGTCGCCCGGGCCCGCGAGGAGCTGATAGCCCGGCTGCGGGCGGCCGAGGCCGGGGAACCGGCTCCGGCCTCGGCCTCGGAGCT
>NZ_BAAAKJ010000243.1:0-8659 GCF_039527695.1 Kitasatospora putterlickiae | reverse complement strand
CGACGGCACCGGCGCGATGACGGATAACAGCTGACAGATTTCAGAATCTGTCAGCTGTTATCCGTCATCTGAAATCCGTCAGTTGTCAGTTGTCGGTCGTCAGCCGCCGGTTGGCGGCCGTCAGCGGCGGGACGAGATCGGCCAGCGCCGTCACGATCCGGCCAAGCCGCAAAAATCCCCCACCTGTTCGGAACCCGGGCCCCGGCGCCTCCGACTGCTGTACCGGACGCCGCCGCCGAGGTGGTGTCCGGACAGCACGGGGGAACGGAGGATGACCCATGGCAAGGCAGCAGTCGCCCGCCGTCGGCGCACCGGGTGGCAGCCCGGCCGGGGCGGAGGACCGGTGGAGCCTGGTCTTCGCCGCAGGCCTGCTCTCCTTCGTCGCGATGCTCGACATGAACGTCGTCAACCTCGCGCTCACGGACATCGCGAACGCCTTCGACGTCTCCCCCACCACCGCCCAGTGGGCCGTGCTCGGCTACCAGCTCCCCCTGGTCGCCCTGTTGCTGCCCGCCGGGCGGTGGCTGGATCAAGTCGGCCTGCGCGCCGCCCTGTTGCTGTGCGTCGCCTGCTTCGCGCTCTGCAGCACACTGGCCGCCGCCGCGCCCTGGGCGAGCTGGCTGATCGCCGCCCGCCTCGCCCAAGGCGCCTTCGGCGCCGTGCTGTTCGTCCTGATGCCGGTCCTCGCCGCCACCTCCGTCCGCCCCGAGCTGCGCGGCCGGGCGATGAGCGTGCCCGCCACGATGGGCCCGCTCGGCGCCGTGCTCGGCCCGGTGATCGGCGGTCTGCTGCTGGACCACGTCGGCTGGCGGGCGATCTTCCTGGTCAAGCTGCCGGTCTGCCTGGCCGCCTGGCTGATCACCCGGCGCAACGCCCCGCGCGTCGGCAAGCGCCTGCGGCTGCCCGACCGCGGCTCGCTCGGTGACGCCGCGCTGATCGGCTCGGCGGTCGCCGCCGTCATGCTCGGCCTCACCCTCGCCCCGGACGCGCCGCTCTGGCTGCTGCTCGTCCTGCCCTCCGCACCCCTGCTGCTGATCTGGCTGCGCCGCCCCGGCGGCCGCCCGGTCGCCACCGTGCTGCGCGTCTCCCGCACCGCCCCCGTGAACGGCTCGGTGCTCACGCTCGCCGCCGGCTTCGCCGCCACCCACTTCCTGCTCGCCCAGCACCTGCGCCGCGAGGGCGGGGTGAGCGCCACCACCACCGCGCTCACCATGCTGGCGTTCCCGCTGGGCATGGTGGTGGCCGGCCGCTTCGGCGGGCGGCTCGCGGACCGCTGGGGCGCCCGCCCCACCGCGCTCACCGGCGCCACCATCACCACCGTCGGCCTGCTGCTGCTCGTCCCGCTGGACACCGACTGGTCCTCCCCCGACATCGCCTGGCGCCTCGCCGTGGCCGGCGTCGGCATGGGTCTCAACGGCGGCCCGGTCCAGGCCCTGGTGATGACCTCGGCCCCGCCGGGCCAACTCGCCACCGCCGGTTCGGCCGTCCAGCTGTCCCGCAGCCTCGGCTTCGCGCTCGGCCCCGCGCTGGGCACCGCCGCCACCCTGTACGGCGCCACCGAGATCGCCGGCGTGCGGGCCGGCCTCACCCTCGCCGGCCTCACCGCCGCGCTCGCCGTGGCCCTCCTGACCCTGCACCACCGCACCACCAAGGGCGGCAAGCCCGCCGACCGCACCAAGAGCACCACGACCACCGAAAGCACCGAAAGCACCACCGACACCGACCGGACGATCAGCAGCCCGGCGTGACGCGTCGTCACCGCCGGACCTGCACACGGCAGATCACCACCGGAGGAACATCCGCAATGACCGACACCGTCCACGACCCGACCGCGGCGGGCGAGGCTCCCGACGGGCCCCGCTGCCCGTTCGGGTACGACGAACTCCCCGACCCCGTGCCGCTGTTCGGACAGGAGTACAAGAGCGACCCCTACCCCCTGTACCGGCGGATGCGGGCGGCCGGCCCGGTCCACCGGGTCACCTTCCCGAGCGGCGTCGGCGCCTGGCTGGTCACCGGCTACAAGGCCGCCCACGAGGCGCTCAACGACCCCCGGCTCGGCAAGAACCACGACCTCGGCAACGACGAGTGGCGCCGGCTCGCCTCGATCATGCCCGAACCGCAGCACTCGCAGCTCCAAGCGCACCTGCTGCACCAGGACCCGCCGAAGCACACCACGATGCGCAGGCTCGTCCTGGACGCCTTCTCACCGCGCCGGGTGGAGCGCCTGCGCCCGCGCATCCAGGAGCTGGCCGACGCCCTCGTCGACCAGCTGCCGCCCACCGCCCCGGCCGGCGGTACCGACCTGGTGGCGGGCTTCGCGGCCCACTACCCCTTCCGGGTGCTGGCCGAAGTGATCGGCCTCCCCCAGGAGTTGGCGGTCAAGTTCGACCGCGACTGGGGCAAGGTGGTGCAACCGGTCGGCCCGCAGGACCCGGGCCGACCGGCGTACGAGGGCCGGCTGCGCGGCCTGCAGACCTACATCGCCGAGGTGGTCGCCCACAAGCGCGCCACCCACGACCCCGCCGGGCCCGACGTGGACCTGCTCGGCCGGCTCGTCGCCGCGTGCGACGCCGGTGAGTTGAGCCCCGAGGAGCTCGACTCGATGGTGTTCCAGCTGCTGGTCGCCGGCCAGGAGCCGGTCACCAACCAGATCACCACCATGCTGATCACCCTGCTGCGCCACCCGGAGCAGCTCGACCGGCTGCGCGCCGCCCTCGACCCCGAAGCGCCCACCGCGGAACCGGGCCTGCTCACCCGGGCGATCGAGGAACTGCTCCGCTACGACGGCGCGTTCGAGCTCACCACCTGGCGCTTCTTCGCCGCGGACAGCGACCTGCACGGCACCGTCGTCCCGGCCGGCGACTCGGTGATCGTCTCGCTCGGCGCCGCCAACCGCGACGAGGAGCAGTTCACGGACACCGACGTCCTGGACTTCGACCGCTCCCCCAACGCCCACCTGGCCTTCGGCCACGGCATCCACTTCTGCCCCGGCGCCGCCCTGGCCCGGGCCGAGCTCCAGATCGCCATCGGCACCCTGCTCACCCGACTGCCCGGGCTGCGCCCGTCCGTCGCCGACGACGAGCGCATCGACGCGCTCGCCTGGGTGCCCGCCGTCCTGGCCCGCGGAGTGAACCGGCTCCCGGTCGCCTACGACCGGCGGATCTGAGCGCCTGAGAAGGGCCACCACGCCACTCCCTGCATCCACCACAGCGTCCCGGCGACCACAGCCGGGGCGTGGCTCCGCCTGCCCGAAGCCCGATCACCGTTCCGTGGAGGACCACCATGCCGCGCGCCGGCACCGTCACCAGCAACTCCAGCGTCTCCCAGGCCGCCAGCGACGAGATCACCGACAGCACCGTGATCACCGCGCAGACCAGCACCGGGTACACCGTGCCCGACCAGCAGAGCACCGCCCGGATCTCCGCCGAGATCCTCGACCTGCTGCTTCCGCACCGCCGCGCGTCCGACCCCGAGGTCGACGCCACCCCCGCCGACTTCCCGCTGCAGCTCGATCAGCTGGCCGACTTCATCACCGCCGGGGACCCGATCCTGTTCACCCTGCCCGGGTTCCCCTGCAAGTCCCCCAACCTCGCCAAGGTGCTCGGCCACCTGCCCGACGAGGGCGAGCGGCTCTCGCTCAGCTTCCTCAACCGGCTCGCCGAGGAGATCGGCAAGATCTACGAGCCCGGCGCGAAGATCCTGATCTGCTCCGACGGCCACATCTTCGGCGACCTCATCCACGTGCCCGACGACCACATCGACCAGTACTCCGACGAGTTGGCCGCGCTGATCGAGCGCGAGGGCCTGACCAACCTCGACACCTTCGACCTGCGGGCCGTCCTCGGCGACCTGCCCTTCGACGAGAAGCGCGCCCGGGTGCACGCCCAGTACGCGCCCACCAAGGAGGAGCTGCGCGAGCAGGTGCTGACCGACGAGGAGACCGCCAAGCTCTATCGCGGCATCACCCGCTTCCTCACCGAGGACACCTTCGGCTGGACCGGCACCAAGTCCGCCCTGCAGCGCGACTGCCGCCAGCGCGCCTACGGCGTCATCCAGCGCAGCCGCGCCTGGGGCGACCTCATCGCCGAGCAGCACCCCCGCTCGTTCCGGCTCTCCATCCACCCGCAGAAGGTCGGCGTGCTGAAGTTCGGCATCCGGCTGCTGGAGCACGCGGACATGTGGATGACCCCGTGGCACTCCTCGGTGCTGCACCGCCAGGACGGCGGATGGGAACTGCTGCGCAGCGAGGAGGCCGCCAAGGCCGGCCGCCTGGTCGAGCGCAACGGCCGCCCGAGCCACTACGAGACCTCCTGACACTCGACGGAGGCCGGGGCGCCGGCGTCCCGGACGGCTGAAGCCGGGGCGGCGGTGACCGGGAGCCCTGAGGGCGCCCGGCCCGCGGCCCCGGCGGGCGTGCGGTGGTCGAACGCGATCAACGGGTCACCCGTCAGCGGGTGTTCGACCACCGCCGCCCGTACGCCGAACACCTCGGCGAGCAGTTCGGCGGTCAGCACCTCACGCGGCTCGCCCGAGGCGACCAGCGTGCCGCGGTGCAGCACGTGCAGCCGGTCGCACACCGAGGCGGCCGCGTTCAGGTCGTGCAGCGCGACCAGCGTGGTGCGCCGCTGCTCGCGCAGCAGCGCCAGCAGTTCCACCTGGTGCCGGACGTCCAGGTGGTTGGTCGGCTCGTCCAGCACCAGGACGTCCGGCTGCTGGGCCAACGCCCTGGCCAGCAGCACGCGTTGGCGCTCACCGCCGGAGAGCTGGGCGAACCGGCGGTCCGGCGCGTGCGCCATGCCGACCCGTTCCAGCGCCTCGTCGACCACCCGGTGGTCCTCGGCGTCGTCCTTGGCGAACGCCCGCTTGTACGGGGTGCGGCCCATCGCGACCACCTCGCGGACGGTCAACTCGAAGTCCCCGCCGCGCTCCTGGGGCAGCGCCCCGATGTGCCGGGCGGACTGCGCCGGGCTCAGCTCGGACAACTCCCGCCCGGCCAGCAGCACCCGCCCCGCGCTCGGCCGCAGGTGCCGGTACACGGTGCGCAGCAGGCTGGACTTGCCGCTGCCGTTGGGACCGACCAGCCCGGCGATCTCGCCCTCCTTGGCGACCAGGTGGACGCCGGCCACCACGGTCCGCCCGGCCAGGGCGACGCTCACGTCCTCGACGGCGATTCTCAATTCCGCTCCAGTCGTCGGTCCAGCAGGTAGAGCAGGGTGGGCGCGCCGAGCAGGGCGGTCACCACGCCGATCGGCACCTCCTGGCCGTCCAGCGCGGTGCGGGCGAGCAGGTCGACGACCACCAGCAGCACCGCGCCGGTGAGAGCGGACAGCGGCAGCAGCCGGCGGTGGTCGCCGCCGACCAGCATCCGGCACACGTGCGGGACCATCAGCCCGACGAAGCCGATCGCCCCGGAGACGGCGACCAGCACACCGGTGAGCACGCTGGTGACGGCGAAGATCTCGCGGCGCAGCCGGGCGACGTCGACGCCGAGGCCGGCCGCCGTCTCGTCGCCCATCAGCATGGCGTTCAGCCCCCGGGCGCGCGCCTGGAGCAGCAGCATCCCGAGGGCCACCGCGATGGCGGGGACGGCGAGTTGGCTCCAGGTGGCGCCGCTCAGGCTGCCCATCAGCCAGAACAGCACGCCCCGGGTCTGCTGCTCGTCACCGGTCTGCAGCACGAGGTAGCTGGTGAGGCCGGAGAGGAACTGGCCGATGCCGATGCCGGCCAGCACCAGGCGTAACGGGGAGAAGCCGCCGCCGCGCCGGGCCATCAGCCACACCAGGGAGAAGGCGGCGAGCGCGCCGAGGAAGGCGGCCAGCGAGACGGTGATCCCGGCGATGCCGCCGATGGTCAGCTCCAGGCCGAGGCCGGCCCCGAGCACGATGACGCCGACCGCGCCGAGCGAGGCCCCGGAGGAGATGCCGAGCAGGAACGGGTCGGCGAGCGGATTGCGGACCAGGGCCTGCACGGCGGTGCCGACCACGCCCAGCCCGGCGCCGACCACGGCCGCCAGCAGGGCGCGGGGGACGCGCAGTTGCCAGACGATGAGGTCCCGGCTGCCGGGCGCCGGACGCTGCCCGGTGATCCGGCGGCCGACCGCCTCCCACACCTCGCCGGGCGGGATGTCCACGGCGCCGAGCGAGACGGCGGCGGTCAGCGCGACGACCAGGGCGGCGGTGAGCACGGCGGCGAGCGGTCCGGCGCGAAGGGCCCGGACGCGTTCGCGCCGTACGGCGGCGGCGCCGCCCCTGGTGGTGGAGGTGGTCCCGGCCATCGGCTAGCGCCCGTTCTGGACGAGCGTCGGATGGACCGTCGCGGCGATCCGCCGCACGGTGTCGGCGGTGCGGGTCCCGGCGATGGTGGTGACCTCGGAGCCGATCCGCAGGAAGCGCCCCTCCTGCACGGCCTTCAGGCCCTGGGTGGCGGGGAAGCCCTTGAGGAACGCCTCGGCCTCGTCGAAGGCCTTGCGGGTCGCCTCCTCACTACCGCGGTTGCGCACCGCGAGCTGGATCCAGTCCGGGTTCTTCGCCACCACGTCCTCCCAGGAGACGGGCCGGAAGTCGGCGTCGCAGTCGGCGAACACGTTGCGCGCGCCGGCCAGGGTGATCACCGCGTTGGCGACCTGCTTGGCGCAGACGGCCATCGGTTGCTTTGTACCGGCATCGAAGTCGAAGAGGAAGTACCCGGGACGCCGCTCCTCCGGTACGCCCGAGGTGGCGTTCTTGACGTCCGTGATCTGCTTCTCCATCGCGCCGACCAGTTCCTCGGCCCGGGCGGCCGTCCCGGTGACCGCGCCGAGGCGGCGGATGTCCTCCTCGACCCCGGTGAGGTCGGTGCGCGGTCCCTTGACGGCCTTGGGCCCGGTGGCGCAGGCGGTGGAGAGCAGCACCACGTGCTGGATGCCGACCGCCTTCATCTCCTCCTCGGTCGCCCCGGCGCCCGCCGCCCCCATCGCCGGCATCGGCCCGAAGGTGTCCACGTAGAGGTCGGCGCCGGAGCCGAGCAGCTTCTCCTTGGGGATCACCGTGGTGCCCAGCACCGGCACCTTGGCGCCTTGGTCGGCGAGGGCGGCCGGCAGACCGCCCTTCCCCGGCGGGAACCCGGTGCCGATGATCCGGTCGCCCACGCCGAGTTGGAGCAGCATCTCAAGGCCGGCCGCGTTGCTGGTGACGATCCGCTTCGGCGCCTGCTCGACGGTGGTCTCCCGGCCCGCGCAGTCGGCCACCTTGACCGGGAACGCCGCCGCTCCGGCCCCCGCCGACGGCGTGCTCCCGGCGCCCGCCGCGGTGTCCCCGCCGCCGCCACCGTCACCGTCACTGGAGCATGCCGTGGCGAAGAGGGCGACGGCCGCGGTGACGGCGGCCGCGGTACCGCGGAGGGCGCGAGGGCGCATCAGAATCTCTCCTGGTCAGTGGTCGTGCTCGGGGTTCGTGCTGTGAACCCGGACCAGGTAGTCGGCCACCGCGCCCGGCCGGTTCCCGGGAGTTTGCCCCTCCGGGCAGCGGCCGGGTGGTGGTCGGGTGGCGACCGGAGCGGCGGCTGGGGTGGCGGCTAGGGTGGCGGGATGACGTCCCTTCCCGCTCCCGGCGGTCCGGTGGTCGACGACCTCGGGTCGACGGTGCCGCTCGGCCCGAGGCCGGTGCGGCGGGTGGTGTCGCTGGTGCCCTCGCTCACCGAGGCGGTCGCCGCCACCGCGGACGGGCTGCTGGTCGGCGCCACCGACTGGTGCGATCACCCGGCAGGCCTGGCGGTGACCCGGATCGGCGGCACCAAGAACCCGGACGTGGCCCGGATCGTGGCGCTCGCCCCGGACCTCGTGATCGCCAACGCCGAGGAGAACCGCCGCCCCGACCTGGACGCCCTGCGGGCCGCCGGCCTGCCCGTCTGGGTCACCGACATCCGCACCCTCGACCAGGCGCTCCGCTCACTGGACCGGCTGCTCACCGTCGCCTGCGGCCTGCCCCGCCCACCGTGGCTGGACGCCGCCGGGGCCGCCTGGGCCGCCTTGGCCGAGGTCCGCCCGCTGCCCGGAGCGGGGCGCCGGGCGGTGGTCCCGATCTGGCGCCGCCCCTGGATGGTCCTCGGCCACGACACCTTCGCCGGCGACCTGCTGCGGCGCCTCGGCCTGCGCCTCCCGCACGCCGAGGACCCGGACCGCCCCGAGCGCTACCCCGCCGTCCCCCTCCCCGAACTGCTCGCCACCCGCCCCGACCTGGTCGTCCTCCCCGACGAGCCGTACCGCTTCACCGCCGCCGACGGCCCCGAGGCCTTCCCCGGCATCCCGGCGGGCCTGGTGATCGGCCGCCACCTCACCTGGTACGGCCCGTCCCTGGCGCAGGCCCCGGCCGTCCTGGCGCGGCAGCTCGGGGCCGGTGTGGAGTGACCGGCGTGGAGTGACCGGCCACCGCTGTCGGGAGCGTCGGTCGAGGACGGCGTCGGGCTCCACCGCACCCGAGCACCGGATTGGGTCGGCGCGGACGGCCCCGGGCCCCCGGGGTCGCGCAGCCGCCGGCTGAACTCCTCGGCCTGTGCGACGCCGTGATCCAACAGCGGCACGACATCGCCCGGGCGCAGGACCTCGGGCGCGGGCGCGCTCCGCTGCGGCGGCGTTGACCGGAACGTCCGGCCATCGGACTTCGGTGGGTGGACAGGGCGGAAG
>NZ_BAAAKJ010000242.1:7227-8915 GCF_039527695.1 Kitasatospora putterlickiae | reverse complement strand
CCCGGCGCCCCGTCCGCCCCGCCCCGGTTCACCGTTCGACGACCCGCCCGTCCCCGCCACCTTCGACCTCCTGCGCGCGGCCCCCGCCCGGACCGACCTCTCGCCCGGCGTCCCCGACCTCGCCGCCTTCCCCCGCGCCGCCTGGCTGCGCGCCGAACGCGCCGTCCTGCACGACCTCGCCGCCCAGGACTTCGGCTACGGCGACCCGCGCGGAACCCCCGCCCTGCGCCGCGCCGTCGCCGACTGGCTCGGCCGCAGCCGGGGCATCCGCGCCGACCCGGAGGACGTCCTCATCGTGGCCGGGGCCGCCCAGGCGCTCGCGCTGACCGGCGAGGTGCTGCGGTCGGTCGGCCTCGACGTCGTCGCCGTGGAGGACCCGGGCTCGCTCGGCACCCGCCAGCACCTCGGCCACCGGGTCACCGCCACCCCGCCCGTCCCGGTCGACGCCGAGGGCATCCGGGTCGACGCGCTGCGCGCCACCGGCGCCCGCGCCGTCCTGCTCACGCCCGCCCACCAGTTCCCGACCGGCGTCGTGCTCGGCGGCGCCCGGCGGCGCGAACTGCTCCGGTGGGCGGCGGAGGGCGGGCTCGTCATCGAGGACGACTACGACGCCGAGCACCGCTACGACCGCGCGCCGGTTCCCGCGCTGCGCGGCGTCCTCCCCGAACAGATCCTCTACCTCGGCAGCGTCTCCAAGCTCCTCGCCCCCGCCCTGCGCACCGGCTGGATGCTCGCCCCCGCCCGCTACCGGGACCTCCTGGTCGACGCCAAGCGGCTCGGCGACCTCGGCAACCCCGCACTGCCGCAACTCGTCCTCGCCCGGCTGATGGACTCCGGCGCGCTGGAACGCCACCTGCGGCTGCTGCGCCCGCGCCACCGGCGCCGGCGCGACGCGATGACCGCGGCCATCCGCACCCACCTGCCCGGCGCCGTGGTCCACGGCGCGGCGGCCGGGCTGCACCTCATGATCACTTTTCCCGGCGGCCTGACCTGCACGGACACCGAGCTCGCCACGGCGGCGCTGGGCCACGGCGTCAAGGTGCAGCCGCTCTCCTGGCACGCCCGGCTGCCGCACCCGCCCGGGCTGGTCCTCGGTTACGCGGCCGGTGCGCCCGGTGAGATCGAGGAGGGCGTCGCCGTCCTCGGACGGCTGCTCCGGGAGGCGGGAGGACCGCTCCCGGGGTGAGGCTGCTGGTGTCACGCCGCGCCCGCCCCGCCACCGCGGGCCGGGTGCCCCGGGCCGAACCCGGGCGCGAGCCGCTCCCGGGCCCCGGTGCCCGGCCCCGGCCGCCCGGGTCCCGACCGCCCGGACCCGACCGACCAAGGGAGGCCGGATGCCGATACCCCGCCGCACGATCCGTGTCGCGCTCCTCGCCCTGCTGCTCTCCGCCCTGGCGACGTCCGCCCCGTTCGGCCTGTCCGCGCAGGGAGGCGCCGCCCAGCCGCCGCGCCCCGCCGAACCCCGGACCGGACCCGGGCCGACGGCTCCGACCGCGCACGCCACCCCCACGGAGAGGACGACCCCCGTGTCCGCCATCGACTCGCGCCAACTCGCCGGCCGCCGCGTCATCTACTCCTACCCCGGCCCGACCCCGCCGCCCGAACTGCTCGCCACCATCCGCGCGGGCCGCGCCGCCGGCGTCATCTTCTTCAAGGAGAACGCCCCCACGCCGCCCGAGCTCCAGGCG
>NZ_BAAAKJ010000242.1:0-7189 GCF_039527695.1 Kitasatospora putterlickiae | reverse complement strand
ACCCGGCCGGCGCGCCCGCCGAGGCCGGTACCGGAGCGGCCCGCACCCTCGCCGGCGCGGGTCTGAACGTCAACCTCGCCCCGGTGCTCGACGTCTTCGACACGCCCGACAACTTCATCGACCACTTCGAGCGCTCGTACGGCCGGCAGCCCGAGGTGGTGGCCGAGTTGGGCTCCGCCTTCCTGGTCGCCCAGCAGAAGCTCGGGGTGGCCGCGACGGCCAAGCACTTCCCCGGCCTCGGCGCGGCCCCCCGCGAGGCGAACACCGACGCGGGCGCCGTCGTCCTCCCCGTCCCGCTCGCCGAGCTCCGGGCCCGGCACGAGGAGCCGTACCGCGCCGCCATCGCCGCCGGGGTCCGGCTGGTCATGGCCTCCTGGGCGGTCTACCCGGCCCTGGACGCCTACCGCCCGGCCGGCCTGTCGCGCACCATCGTCCAGGGCGAGCTGCGCGAACGCCTGGGCTACCGCGGCGTGACCGTCACGGACGCCCTCGAAGCCGGCGCCCTCGCCGATTTCGGCGACGCCGGTGACCGCGCCATCGCCGCCGCCGAAGCCGGGATGGACCTCGTGCTCTGCTCGGGCCGCGACGTCCACCAGGGCGACGCCGCCGTGGACGCCCTCGCCACCGCCCTCGACAGCGGCCGCCTCGACGTGGCCGGCTTCACCGAGGCCGTCCACCGTGTCGACGCCCTCCGCGGCTCCCCGACGGCCCCCTGACACCCGCCCGGCGACCCCTTCCCCGACGCGCACCGGGGGAGGGGGTGGCGCGGGGGTGGCGCGAAAAGAGGTGAAGGTGGTGCAAGGAGGGTGCACGATCGACCAACACGCGCCGATCCGTACCGGAAACGAGCGGACACGGAGGGTCATCCGGGTGGCAGGCTTTCCGCCGTGACTGTGCACCCACTCGTACACGAGATCGCCGACGCCTACCTGGCCCTGGTCGACGCCGCCGCGCCCGGGCTGGTCGAGGGCCTGTACGTGGTCGGCTCGACGGCCCTGGACGACTTCCACCCGGCGCGGAGCGACATCGACTTCGTGGCCGTCACCGCGGATCCGGTGACGGCGGAGCAGCTCGCCGGGCTGGAGCGCGTGCACGCCCGGCTCGCGGTCCGCTATCCGCGCCCCGTGTTCGACGGCCCGTACCTCACCTGGCACGAGCTGGCGGGCTCACCGGCGCAGGCGCCGCCGGGGCCGCACGTGTTCGGGGGGACGGTCCGCCACCGGGTGGCGTCCGACCGCACGCCGGTGCTCTGGCACACCCTGGCGCGGCACGGCGTCACGCTCTGCGGGCCGAGGGCCCAGGAGCTGATGATCGACACGGACCCGGGGGAGCTGGCCGGCTGGACGGTGGGCAACCTGGCGGAGTACTGGCGCCCGTGGTGGCGGCGCTCCTCGCGGCTGGCGTCGCGGCCGGGACTGGCCTGCCTGAACGGGTGGGGGCCGGTCTGGGGGGTGCTCGGGGTGAGCCGTCTGCACTACACGCTTGCCACCGGGCGGATCGCCTCCAAGCACGGGGCCGGGGAGTACGCCAGAGCGGTGTTCGACGAGCGGTGGCACCGGATCGTCGACGAGTGCCTGCGGATCCGGGAGGGCGGGCGGCGGCGCTCGTTCTACCCGAACCCGTTCATCCGGCGGGCCGACGCGCTCGCGTTCACGGACATGGCGATCACGAGCGCCGAACTGCTGGGGACGGGTCGGCTCTCCCTCGGGGGGCTCGGGGAGTAGCGGGCCGGGTGCGTCGGGCGGCGGTGCGATCGCGCCATCGAAGCTCGGTTTCCCGTCTGATCGACGACTGTTCGCATCATCGCCCCCTGTGGCGTTCGAAGCGCATGACAGGGCCCGTTCCGTTCGCGCCGGGGCCCTCCGCCCATCCGGGCCGTCGACCGTGACGACTTGAAGAAATCTTCATCTGCAACGATGATGCTTCCCGCCGAACGGGCCGATTCAGGCCCGCCCACCGACGCGCAGGGAGAGACGGACGATGCCGGTCCCGCTGTACCAGGCGAAGGCGGAGTTCTTCCGCACGCTCGGGCACCCGGTGCGCATCCGCGTCCTGGAGCTGCTCCAGGACGGGCCGCGACCGGTGCGCGAACTGCTGGCCGCCATCGAGATCGAGCCCTCGAACCTCTCCCAGCAGCTCGCGGTGCTGCGCCGCACCCAGCTGGTCACGGCGACCCGCGAGGGCAACACCGTCGTCTACGCCCTGAGCACGCCCGACGTCGCCGAGCTGTTGCGGGCCGCGCGGCGGATCCTGACCGAGCTGATCACCGACCAGGGTGCGCTGCTCACCGAACTGCGGGCACCGGAGACCGGTGCCACGCCCGCGGGCAACCGATGACCAGCCCGTCGACCGAAGGAGCGCCCGGCCCCATGAGCGAGAACACCGGCGAGCGCGGCCGGGAGGCCGAGGCCACCCGGGAGGAGAAGGCGCGGCGCAAGGCCATGCTGATCCGGGCGGGCATCTACATCTTCGCCACCCATCTGTTCGCGGGGTTCGTGCTGCTGCTGTTCGCCCTCGGCGACCGGAAGTAGCGGCGGGCGGTCCCGGCCGGGAGCGGCCGGGACCGGTGCGGCGCGGTCCGCCGGCCGCCCGCCGTGATCAGTGCGGGGCGTCCTCCCCGGTGTAGCGGAGGCTGGTGCTGGTCCAGGCGTAGACGCCCTCCACCAGCTCCCGGGTGCCGTCGAGGTACCAGCGCCCCGAGGGGTGCCGGAGCAGCAGGCTGCGGCGCAGCGCGTCGCTCTCCGCCTTCAGCCGGTCGATCCGGGCCCCGACCGCGCGGGCGGCCCGGCTGCGGGTGCAGCCGCGGATCCGTTGCAGGGTGAGCACGGTGTTGAAGGCCGCGACGTTCTGACGCTCCTCGCGGTCGGCCGAGTAGAGGTCGTTGATCAGCGTCGCCGCGTCGGCCGTGTTCGCCCGCAGCCGGTGCAGGGCGGGGTCGGCGTGCAGACCGGCCGGTGCCTCGCCGCCGTGGACGTGCTCCAGTATGTCCATGAACGGGTAGAGGCAGCTGGCATGGCGCCGCAGCCGTACGGTCTCGGCGAGGTCGGGCTGGGTGCGGGCGGCCCGGTGGGCGGTCTCGGCGAGGAAGGTCCTCAGACAGGAGCGCCACTCGGCGGCGGCCCGCCGGCGCCAGCCCGGTGGCATGGGGGCGGTCTGCCGCTGCCACAGTTCCCGCCAGGCGTCGAGCAGGTGGGGCTGCGAGGTGCCCGGGGGGACGGGCCGCCCGGCGAGCACGGCGAGCAGCGGTTCGACGATGCCGCGGGCCTCGGCGGGGTCGCGTCCGGGCGGGCCGTCGAAGCGGTCGTCCAGGATGGTGAACCAGCCGAGGATGTCGACCAGCAGGTCCAGCTCGGCGCCGCGGGCGCGGGGATAGGAGTGGCCGATCAGCTCGGGCAGCGCGTAGGTGTGGTACCGGGCCAGGTCCTCCGGGGCGAGCAGACCGTGGGCGAGGGCCCAGTCGCTGTGCCGGGCGGTGGCCGCGCGCAGCTCGCCCGCGGTGCGCGGTTCGGCCTGCGGGCGCAGGGTGTCCGGTGCGCGCAGGGCGGCCGGGGGAGCGGCCGGTGCCGCCAGGGCTTCGAGGGGGACCGGCGGCGCCGGCCGGGGGACGGTGCCGACCGGCCGCAGGGTGATGACCGGTCGGACGGTGGTGACCGGGCCGAGGTCGGTGACCGGGACGATCGTGCTGAGCGGTCCTAGGTAGTCGGCCGGGCGCGCGGTGCGGACCGGGTCGGCGGTGCGGGAGGCGGTCCGCAGGGCGCTCGCGTGCGGGCCCTCCGCGGTGCTGGCGGAGCGGCGGTTGGCGAGCGAGGACTGGGCGGGGAGCACGGCGGAGCCGACGGGACCGGCCGAACCGGAGGAGCCGGTGGGGCCGACCGGGGCCGGCCGTGACCCGCGTGGTCCGCGCGGGCCGTACGGAGCGTGGGGAGCGTGCGGACCGGAATCGGACTGGCGCGGCCGGATGATCGGGAGGCACTGGGCGGGCGAGTCGTCGTGACCGCCCGCCGGCGTGCGGCGCGGGCCGGGGGCGTGCGGGGCGCGGCCCCCGCGCGGTGTGAGCCGCACGCGCAGGCCCTGGGCCTGGACGGTCGTCCACACCACCTCGCGGGCCCGTGCGCCGGGGACGGCCGTCGGGCGCCAGCGGCGCAGGATGGCGGCGGCCGCCACGGTCAGCTCGGCCCAGGCGAAGGCCTCGCCGATGCACTTGTGCTTGCCGGCGCCGAACGGCAGGAACGCCTGCCGGGCGGCACCCGTGCCGCCTGCCGGACCCTGCGCCCGGTCGGCGCCGTACCAGCGGCCGGGGTGGAAGCGCGTCGGCTCCGGGTACAGCGCGGGGTCGCGGTGGATCGCGGTGAGGCTGTACAGCAGTTCGGTGCCGGCGGGGATGAGGTACGGGCCCAGGTGGACCGGCACCCGCGCGGTGCGCATCAGGAACGCGTTCGGCGCGTGCAGCCGGACGACCTCCTGGGTGACGGCGCGGGTGTAGCCGAGGCGGGCCAGTGCCTCCGGGGTGGGCACGGTGCCGGCCGGGAGGTGCTCGTCCAGCTCGGCCAGCACCCGCGCCTCGACCCCGGGGTGCCGGACCAGCTCGTCGATCAGCCAGGTGAGCGTGGTGGAGACGGTCTCGGTGCCGGCGCCGAACATGGTGATCGCCTCGGAGCGGACGTCGTCCTCGGTGAGGGGCCGTCCGGTGGCGGGGTCGACGGCGGCGCGCAGCAGCGCGGGCAGGGTGGTGCCGCGCCGGGCTCCGGAGCCGGTCACCGGGCACCCGCCGTCCGGCGCGGTGCCGTTGACCGCCTGGTCGACGACCTCGTTGAGCACCCGGACCGCCGCGTCGAAGCGCCGGTTGACCGGCAGCGGCAGCCGGGCGAAGGCCCGGTGGGGGTAGAGCGACTGGACGATCTGTCCCTTCACCATGTCGGGCAGCGCCCGGTGGAAGGCGACCGTGGCGTCCTCGCTCAGCCGGGCGTCGAACAGGGCGCGGGTGACGATCTCCAGCGCGAGGTGGTTCATCTCCTTGGCCACGTCGAGGATCTGGCCGGGGCGCCAGCGCCGGGCGCGCTCCTCGGTGACCTGGTGCATCACGGCGAGGTACTCGGCCATCCGGTCCGGGCCGAACGAGGGCTGGATGATCCGGCGGCGGTCGCGGTGGGCGCGGCCCTCGGACATCAGCAGACCGTCCCCGAAGGCGGTCTTGAGGGTGTCCTGGACGGCGCCGCGCGGGCAGTCGTGGGCGAGGGCCACCAGCAGGGTGTGGACCAGCCCCGCGTCGGTGACCACGCAGACCGTGCGCGGGCCGAGCCGGATCCGGACCACCGAGCCGTGCCGGGAGAGCGAGCCCAGGAAGCCGAGCGGGTCGCGCAGCAGGGCGGGGGCGTGGCCGAGACCGGGCACGGCGCCGGGGGCGAGCGGGGGGACGGCCGGGCTGCTTTCCGCCGGGGCGGTTCTGGGCGGGGCGGATGGTCTGTGGGTCTCGTTCGTCAGGATCATGACATCACCTCTCACCAGATGGAC
This sequence comes from Kitasatospora putterlickiae, assembly GCF_039527695.1. Classification (NCBI taxonomy): domain Bacteria; kingdom Bacillati; phylum Actinomycetota; class Actinomycetes; order Kitasatosporales; family Streptomycetaceae; genus Kitasatospora; species Kitasatospora putterlickiae. Next base: position 1,678 of record NZ_BAAAKJ010000242.1, on the reverse strand, counting down.
CGGGGGGACGGACCGGTGGGACGGACCGGCGTGACCCGCCGGAGCCGGACCGGTCGACCGGCCCGGCGCCGCGGTACCACCGGAGCCGCCGCCGCGACAGCCGGGATCCGGAGGCCTGTGGAAGCAGACCCCCGCGCGCGCCACGGAACGGAGGGCGCACGCCATGGGAAACGCGCCGGTCGCGTGAGCGTTGCGCCGTACCCGGATGGATCACTCCATCGGTGGAGTGTCCTCAAGGTCCGCCCGGCGTGTCCCGATGAGGGCGCTCCGCCGCACGCGGTCCGCGGACCCGGTCCCGCCGCCCCGCGGGTGTGCCGGTGCCGGGGCCCGCCGGGGCCGTCCTGCCTGGCGGGCAGGGCCTTTCGGCCCTCGGCGGGACGGTGCGCGCGGGTCCAGCATGGTGCAGGACCAAGGAGGACCCTCTGATGACCCGTCTGCGCCACCGGCCCGCGCTCGACCTCCGCGTGGAGATCCGGGGCGAACTGCCCCGCGAGGACGCCGAGTACGCCCGGACCCGGTCGCTGGCGCTGATCGCGGACCTCGGGCCGGACGTGCGTGCCGCCCGGATGCGGCTCACCCGGCCGCGCGACCGGTCGGTCACCAGGCCCGCCGTCGCGCAGGCCTCGGTGGAGCTGGAGGAGGCCGGCCGGGTGCGGGTGGAACTGGCCGCCGTGACGGCGCGCGAGGCGGTCGACCTGGCGCTCGGCACGCTCGCGGGGCGCGCGGTGCGACTGCGCGAGCGGGGTGACATAGGGCTCGCCTCGGCGTTCGAGAGCTCCTACCGGCCGCAGTACGCACCGCGCCCGCCCGCCGAACGGCGGATCGTACGGCGCAAGTCCGTGCGGCCGGCCCGCCGCACGCCCGAGCAGGCGGTCCGCGAGATGCTGGCGCTGGACTACCGCTTCCACCTCTTCTCGGACGCGCTGACCGGTCAGGACAGCCTGGTCCACCGCAGGCCCGGCAGCGGCGGGTTCCGCCTGGTCCGGGCGCACTCCACGGCCGGGCCCGGCGGCCCGGGGCCGTCGCCCGTCGAGGGCCCGCACCCGGCGCCCCGGCTGGATCCCGCCGAGGCGGCCCGCCAACTCTGGCTCACCGGCTGGCCGTTCGTGTTCCACACCGATCCCGGCGACGGTCGCGGCCGGGTGCTCTACCGCCGCTACGACGGCCACTATGGCTTGATCACGCCGGTAGCGGGAGCCCACTGACGGGCAGGTAGTGATCGGCACGGGCTGACCGGTACACGACCGACAACGGATGAGCTCACCCTCACGCTCTGGACGGGAACTGGGACCATGGACTGCGAAGAAGTCATGCTGACCGTCAGGATCACGGCCGCCGAGCGGGCCCTGCTGCGCGAACTCGCGCGCGGCCACGGCACCGATGTGTCGGACGTGGCCGTGGACGGTCTGCTGGACGTCATCCCCGGCCTGCACGTCCTGCCGGTGCCGCCGGTGTCGCCGCTCGGCGCGGTGCCGTCGGTCGGGCGGACGCCGCCGGTGGAGACCGCGCTCGCCGCCGTCCCCGGCGACGCGGGGGTCTCGCGGCTGCTGCGCGTACTGGCCCGGCCCGCCCCGTGCGCGGTGACCCTCTGGCTGCCCGCGCCGGTCGCCGACCTGCTCCCGCTGGTCGGCGAGCGGATCGCGGCGGTCCGCGGGCTGCGGGTCGGCCCCGCCGGCGC
>NZ_BAAAKJ010000241.1:5475-7139 GCF_039527695.1 Kitasatospora putterlickiae | reverse complement strand
CTGGGCGGCGCGGGGGTGGGCGCGGCGACGGCCGGGCTGGCGGTGGCGGCGATCGTGCCGGCCAGCAGGGTCAGGGAGGTTGCGGCGGTCAGCAACCGGCCCGCGGTGGCACTGCGTTTCATCGAGGCTCCTAGCGTGTGGGGGTCCTCGATCGCGGAAGGAAAGGCTCATGGCGCACCGCAGGGCCGTGTGTGGGGACGGCCGTGCGGGCCGTCCGCGCTCGGGTGCTGGAACCCTCACATGCCGTCATGCTCCGGTCAACGGCTGGTGCGTGTGAGGCGACGAGTTGGCAAGTTCCGTCAAGCCGCCGGCCCGGTTCCGGGCCGACCCACCCGCGTGACGGTGGGCCGGCCCGCGCCGGAGCGTCCGTGATGTGCCGTGCGGACGGGCCCTCAGTGACGGCCCCGCCGCCGGGACGGGCCCGGGTCCAGCGGGAGCTGGTCACCGGTGGCACCGACCTCCAGACGCCCGTAGTCCGGGTGGTCCAGCCGGTGGTGGACGTAGATCTGGTCGGCCCACGGCGGGTCGAACGGGGTGAACGCGCGCAGCCCCAGGACCCGTCCGATCGCCCGGTCGTCATGGGCGGCGTTGAAATCGGCGACCGCCGCGGCCTCGCCGATCCGCTCGATCGTCCCCGGCAGGTCGTCCAGGTAGCAGGTGACCCGGGGCAGCAGGTGCCCGTGCGCGGGGCCCCGGAACAGGCCGAGGGCGGTCGCCGTCGAGGAGCAGTAGTCCAGGTCGAGGGAGACGAAGCCGACCGGATGACAGCTCAGTACCTCGGCGTGCGAGTCCAGGTAGTCGGGCAGCGTCCGGTCGAGATCGCCGATCACCAGTTCGGCCGCTCCCAGCCGGGCCCGCAGCCGGTCGTGGTCCATCGTGTAGTAGCCGGGGGCGAACAGGTACGGAAGGTCCCGGGGATCCGTGGCCGCCGGCAGCCCCGCCCCGCTGTCGAACCCGACCACCCGCACCGCCACCCCGGTGGCGGCGGCGTAGTACCGGGCGTGCTCGGCGAGCGCCAGCAGCCCGTTGCCGCCGGCCACCCCGAACTCCACCACCGTGACGCCCCGGTGCCCCAGCCGCGCCGCCGACTCGGTGGCCCGCCGCACGCCGTAGGCGTAGTGCGGCCGCTCGACGAGGCCGAACCGGTACGCGGACGCCGTGCCGACGCCGGGCAGCCCGCGCAGCAACCGGTTGCGCGCCGCGGTCCGGGTTCCGGACTTCGACCAGTCCCACAGCACGTCCGCCAGCCCGCCGGACGGCAGCCGGCCGAACGGATGCCCCTTCTGGGCGGTCGTCCTCGAACCCCTGCGCACGATGGACCTCCTCAGCACGACGACGCGGTCGGGGGCATCCTTCCCTTCCGCGCCCCGCACCGAATCGGCGTCCCCGGCCCCGGGCGCCGTACCCGGTACCGGTGCCGCGGCCCCGCAACGGCCCGAGTGCCGCGGCCGTGCCGCTCGGCGTCGCCGGCACCGCCCTCGGCCTGGCCGCCATGCGGGGCCGGCCCCGGACCCGGCCCGGCGGCGGGTGTCGACCCCATCATGCCTCGTCAGCGGCCCTTTCCGGTAGGACCGGAAGCACAGACGATCACCCTTGTCCAGCCCCCGCGCCACCCGCAGACTCGTCGTCATCCACTTCTCCCGGCTCCGTGCCGCCGCCCGCTC
>NZ_BAAAKJ010000241.1:1875-5463 GCF_039527695.1 Kitasatospora putterlickiae | reverse complement strand
GCACGTCGTGCTGCCCCGCGCGCACGGTGCGGGAGGTGGCGTGGCAACGGATGAAGGGGGTTCACGGTGAATCAGGACGCGGTACTGCGGGCGAGGACGCTGCTGCTCAGCACGGACCGGCGGGTGCTTCGGGGACCTCGCGGGCTCTGGGCCTACCGGCTGCTGACCCGGGTCTCGCCCGAGGTGTACGGCTCGAAGCTGGCCCGGGTACTGGTCGACGCCACCGGGTTCCCGGAGGTGAGCGGGCTGCCGGAGGCCCGGCTGGCCCTGCTGGAGGAGGCGGTCGCGACCGCCCGGGCCCTGGACCCCCGCAACCCGTTTCGGGACCGGGTGCTCGCCCTCGCGCTGGCCGCCCGCGAGGCGGAGCTCCGGACCAGGTAGGCGCGCACGCGCGGCGCCTTGGGCCGCCCGGGCGAGTGCTCCGGGCCGGGCGGCCCCGCCCTGCGTAGCGTTGGTCCGGTGGTGACGAACGAGGTGATGGCGTGAATTCCGACGTGGAGCCGGCCGGCCCACCGGGCGAGGGGGAGCGGCCGGAGCTCCGGCTCGAACTGGGCGAGCCGCTGGAGGGCGTCGCCGTCCAGCTGCGCGCGCTGGCCAGGGCGAAGAACCGCCTGCAGGGGCTGCTGTCGGCGGTGCTGGCCATCGGCGGTGACCTGGACCTGCCCGTGGTGCTGCACCGCATCGTCATCACCGCCATGGACCTGGCCGGCGCCCACTACGGCGCGCTCGGTGTGCTCGCCCCGTCCGGCGACCGTCTGGAGCGGTTCGTCACGGCCGGCCTGACGGAGGAGGAGCGCGCGGCCCTCTCCGGGATCGACTTCCCGCACGGGCGCGGGGTGCTCGGCCACCTGATCCGCCACCCCGAGCCGCTGCGGGTGGACGACATCCCCTCCCACCCGGCGTCGGTCGGCTTCCCGCCCGGCCACCCGCCGATGCGCACGCTGCTCGGCGTGGCGATCACCGTCCGCGGCGAGATCTACGGCGACCTCTACCTCTCCGAGCGCATCGACGGCCGGCCGTTCGACGAGGACGACGAGGAGATCGTCCGCGCCCTCGCCGGCGCGGCGGGCATCGCCATCGAGAACGCCCGCCTGTTCGGCTACATGCGCGACAGCGCGGAGCAGTTCCAGCGGCTGCTGCTGCCCACGCTGCCGGACCTGGTCCCGTTCTCCGGGGCCGCCGTCTACCGCACCGCCGCCGAGCCGGCCGGTGTCGGCGGCGACTGGTACGACGCCGCCGTCCTGCCCGACCGGGCCTGCGTCGCCGTCATCGGCGACGTGGTCGGCCACGACCTGCACGCCGCCGCCGCCATGGCGCAGGCCCGCAACATGCTCCGCGCGCTGCTCTTCGACCGCAGGACCCCTCCCAGCTCGGTGCTGACCCAGCTCGACCACACCGTGGGCGCCATCACCGACCTGCCCGTCACCACCGCGTGCCTGGCCCGGATCGAGCCCGCCGACGACGGCTGGACCCTCCACTGGAGCACCGCCGGCCACCCGCCGCCCCTCGTCCTCACCCCCGACGGCCGCGCCTGGTACGCGCAGGGCGAACCCGGCATCCCGCTGGGCGTCGACCCGGACCTCCACCGCCCCGACCACACCCACCACCTGCCCGCCGGCAGCACCGTCGTGCTGTTCACCGACGGCCTGGTCGAACACCCCGCGCGCGCCATCGACGAGGGCCTGGACACCCTCGCCGCCCTGGCCGCCGCCCACGCCACCCGCCCCCTGGACGACCTGGTCCACATCCTCGCCGACCACCACCCCAGCGACGGCCACGACGACATGGCGATCCTCGCCATCCGCACCCCCACCGATCAGCCCTGACATCACCCGCCCGGGCGCGGGAGGGGGCTTGGTACAGTCCGCGCGAACGATCACCAAGGGGGGGCGGATGACGGCACAGCGGCGTAGACGGATCGTGTGGTGGCTCAGGGGCCTGGCCCTGCTGGCGGTACTGGTCTACCTACCGGGCCTGCACGCCTCCCGCTCGGGCGGACTGGTGGAGGTCCAGCGCCTGCTCGACCACCCGGTGGCGCTGATCGGATCCGCCGTCGCGCTGACCGTCGTCTCGATGGTGATCGGGTTCGAGTTCCGCACCCAGTGGTCGCGGGTCGGCTGCGCGGTCCTGCTGATGCCCCTCGTCGCCGCCGGCGCCGCGGTCGTCTTCCTGGCGTCCTTGTTCGACGGCGGGCGGCCGGTCGACCGCAAGGCCGCCCCGGACCGCCCGGACCACGTGCTGACCGTCACCGACACCGCCTTCTCGATCGACCCGGTCTACCACGTGGAGCTGCTCACCGGCACCGGCTGGTCGGCCCGCCACTGGGACCTGGGCCAATGGGACGAGTACGACCCGCGCGGCTACTTCGAGCGCGCCGAGTGGACCGGCCCCCACCAGATCACGGTGACCACGGACCGGACGGTCACGGTCTACACGGTGGACCAGGCCACCGGCCGCCCGAGCGTCGCGCAGCCCTAACACGCCCCGGGCCGCAGCCAACGGCGAAGGGCCAGCCGCAGGCGCCCCGTGGCCGGACGGCCGGCGAGCACGGCCTCGAAGCGGCGGTGGTCGCGGGCGGCCCGCAGCGCCGCGACGTCCTGGGCGCCGGGGACGGGCGGGGCCGGCTCGCCGTTTCGGGCGGCCCGGTAGCTGTCGAGGAGGTGCTGGTGCAGCGCGTTCATGCCCCCACCGTGCACCCCGGCCGCCCCTCGGGTCCCGCCGATTGACGGTCCTCGTCAAGTGGCACCGTGACCTCCTCGCCCGGCCCGGCATCATGGGGGGGTGAGCGTGACCATCGACATCACCGGACTGCCGCACGAGCGGATCCTCTTCCAGCCCTCGCCGCTGGCCGAACTCGGCAACGCGCTGCACGCGCTGGCCGAGCCCGCTCACCACACCCGGCTGCACGCGTGGACGACGGCCACCTCCGCCGCGCTCAGGCCGGAACTGGCCGACCGGCTGCTTGAGGCCGACTTCATGTGGCGCTCGACCCGCTCCGACTTCCTGCTGCCGGCCCGGCCCCGGGACACCCTCGCCGAGGAGCTGGACGACCTCGACCGGATGGACGACGAGAGGTTCGTCGGCGCGGCCCTGGAGATCTCCTGCAGCACCAGCCACTACCCCAAGGGCCTGCCGTCACCGCTGGTCGACGGGTCGTCGCGGCGCCGCGCGCTCGACCTGGCGGCGGCCCGCGGCCCGCGCCAGGCGGCGTTCGTCGAGCGGATGCTCGCCGAGCCCACCGCCACCCGCGCCTGGATCCGACGCCTCCTGGAGGACTGCGACCAGGCGTTCTTCGCCGACACCTGGCGCCGGGTCCGCGTCCAGCTCACCGCCGACGCCCGGGACAAGACGGAGCTGCTGCGCCGCAAGGGCCTGGCGCAGGCGCTCACCGCGGCCTCGCCGGCGCTGAGCCTGGAGGAGGACGAGCAAGGCAGCCGCATCGTCGCGGACAAGCTGGTGCACGGCCGCACCGAGGCCCGCGGCACCGCCGTCACCCTGCTGCCGACCGTCTTCGGCTGGCCCCACCTCTTCGCCGTCTACGCGCCGGACTGGCAGCCCGTCATCCAGTACCCGGCCGCCGCCCACGAG
>NZ_BAAAKJ010000241.1:0-1864 GCF_039527695.1 Kitasatospora putterlickiae | reverse complement strand
GCGGCGCCGAGTCCGTGGAGGCGGTCACGCTGCGCCTGGACGCGCTGACCCACCCGATGCGGATGCGGCTGTGCCGCAACCTCTCGCGCGGCGCGTACTCGACGAGCGAGCTGGCCGACGCGTACGGCATCACCGCCCCGGAGGTCTCCCGTCACCTCGCCGTCCTGAGGAAGGCGGGGCTGCTGATCACCCAGCGCCGGGGCCGCTACGTCCTCCACCAGCTGGACCTCGCGGTCGTCGCCCGGCTCGGCGGCGACTTCCTGGAGTCCGTCTTGCGCTGAGGGGCCTTCCGTCCTCCGCTCAGCCGCCGGTGGGCGTCGGGAGGGGAACGCCGGGGCTGCTCGGGGGCGTGGTCGGCCGGGGCAGGCAGGGCTCGGTCGAGGTCGGCGCGGGCGTGCCCGGGGTGGGCGTGGGGCAGTTGTCGGGGTACATCGGCCCGATCATCGAGACGCGGCTGATCCGGTAGGGGTCCTGTCCGTACCAGCCGTGGAAGGCGACGGTCACCTGGTGGACGTTGTCGCCGATGAGGACGGTCGTGGCCAGGGACTTCCAGTTCGGCCCGTTGTCCCAGAGGATCACGTCGCCGGTGCCCGTTCCGGGGTCCGAGATGGTGGCGAAGGTGTACGGGCCGGACATGTAGGCCGAGAAGGAGTACCTGGTGCCGGGCACGACCGTGACCGTCTGCGAGCAGCCGGCGTAGTCCTGCCCGCTGGGGCGGCCCTCGACGCCCTGGTCGGTCTGGACGAACTCGCCCTGGCAGTTCCAGCCTCGGGCGAGTGGGCCGCTGAAGTCGCCGTTCTTGATCCAGTCCAGTGGGGCCGGCTGGGCGGTGGCGGAGCCGTTCGCGGCGAGCGCGGCAGCGGCGGCCAGGACGAGGGCGCCGGCGGCGGCACCGAGCGGGCGGGCGCCGGCGGCGTGGCGGGGACGGGGACGGGGACGGTGTGAGCGCATGACATCTCCGATGTGGGGGCGGGCCGATGGTGCGGTGGCGGCTGTCAGGGGATGTACGTGCGCTGGCAGGTGGGGGACGGCGAGGGGGTCGCGGACCCGCCGGTGGCGGTCGGCGACGGGCTGTCCGGCTCACCGCACGGGCTCGGCTGGTACCCGGGGCCGATGAAGGAGATCCGTCCCATGTCGTAGGCCGGCTGCTCGTACCAGCCGTGGAAGTGGACGGTGAGCCGGGTGGTGTCCGGCCCGGTGGTGACCTGCAGCGACAGGCTGTTCCAGCTGCTCCGGCCCGACCAGGCGGAGGCGTTCTCGCCGGCCTCGCCGGTGACGCCGACGAAGGCGTACGGGCCGCGGACCGTGGCGTTCAGCGTGTACGTGGAGTTGGGCCGGACCCGTACCCGCTGCGAGCACCGCGCGTTGCTCTCGGCGGTGGGGAAGCCGGTCACGTAGTGGTCGTGCGGGATGTGGCTGGGCAGGACGTTCGAGTCGCACGTCCAGATCCACGGGAACGAGTCGAACGCCCCGTTGACGATCAGGTCGACGCTCGGGAGCGGGTCCGCCGAGGTGGTCGCCAGGCCGACGGTGGAGGCCGCCGCGGTGAGCGCGGCGACCGCGAGGCCGACGGGTGGACGGTCGCGTCTGCTCCGGCGGGCGGGGCGGGATCGGGCGGGTGCACGCATGCCGTCTCCGGGTGGGGGAGTGCCGATGGGGCGGCGGTGCGAGGGAGTGGACCACACCATGGTGGAAGCGGCCCGCAACCGTCAAGGGCGGGGCGGGCGTTCGGCGACGGCGCGCGGATCGTCGTTCTCCCGCGTCACTCGGGTCACTTCCTCCTCGCTCCCGGATCCGGACCGTGTCCGCCCGTCAAGGCGGCGGCGAACCGCGCCCGAGGGTGCGGCGGCCGGGCCGCCGCACC
>NZ_BAAAKJ010000240.1:58788-63143 GCF_039527695.1 Kitasatospora putterlickiae | reverse complement strand
CCCCGGCGGCAGTGCGTACGGATCACGTGCGGCGGGCGGACCGGCCGCGGCGGACGCGCTCGGTCTCCGAGGGATCGGTCAGCCAGGAGCCCGGCGAGGCCGCCCAGGCCCCGGCCCGGACCCGGTCCTCCGACGCGCCGTGGCACAACCCGGTGCCGGCCCACGACGAGCCCGCGAAGCCGGCCGCCGAGCCGGACGCCAAGGCGCCGGCCGTCGAGGAGCTCGCCACCGAAAAGCCCGCCACCGAGAAGCCCGACGCCGGGAAGCCGGCCGTCGAGGAGCCCTCCACCGGGGAGAAGACGAGCGAGACGCCGCCGGCCGAGCCGGCCGGCCAGGACGGAGACGGCGCGTGAACCTGTTCGACACGGTGCTGCGCTGCGTCGCCACGCTGGTCGTCTTCCTCACCCTCCCCCTGGTCATCGGCCAGACCGAGCACAAGGTGATGGCGCACATGCAGGGCCGCCTCGGCCCGATGTACGCCGGCGGCTTCCACGGCTGGGCGCAGTTGATCGCGGACGGCGTGAAGTTCGCCCAGAAGGAGGACATCGTCCCGGCCGGCGCCGACCGGCGGATCTTCCAGCTGGCGCCCGCCGTCTCGCTGCTGCCGTACCTGCTGGTGCTGCTGGCGATCCCGGTGGGGCCCGGCGGCTTCGTCGGGCAGGCGGTGGACGCCGGGCTGTTCTTCGTGCTCGCCGTCATGGGCGTCGGCGTGATCGGCAAGCTGATGGCCGGCTGGGCCTCGGCCAACAAGTTCTCGCTGCTCGGCGGTCTGCGGACGGCCGCGCAGCTGATGTCCTACGAGCTGCCGATGGTGCTCGCCGCCGCCTCCGTGGCGATGGCCGCCGGAACGCTCTCGCTGCCCGGGATCATGGACGCCTGGGAGTGGTACTGGATCCCGTGGCAGCTGATCGGCGGCTTCGTGTTCTTCACGGCCGGCCTGGCCGAGCTGCAGCGCCCGCCCTTCGACATGCCGGTCGCCGATTCGGAGATCATCTTCGGCGCGTACACCGAGTACACCGGTCTGCGCTTCGCGCTGTTCCTGCTCTCCGAGTACGCGGGCATCCTGGTGGTCTCCGCGCTGACCGCCGTGCTCTTCCTCGGCGGCTGGCACGGCCCGCTGCCGGACCAGCTCGGCTGGCTGTGGACCCTGCTGAAGACCTTCGCGCTGGCCTTCGTGGTGATCTGGCTGCGGGTCACCTACCCCCGGCTGCGCGAGGACCAGCTGATGCGCTTCGCGTGGACCGCGCTGATCCCGCTCGCGCTCGTCCAGCTGGCCCTCACCGGCATCATCAAGGTGGCGATCTCATGAGTTTCCCCGGTGCGGGCCTGGCCAAGGGCCTGGCCGTCACCCTGCGGACGATGACGAGGAAGAGCATCACCGCGCAGTACCCCGACGTGCAGCCGAGCCTGCCGCCGCGTTCGCGCGGCGTGATCGCGCTGCTGGAGGAGAACTGCACGGTCTGCATGCTCTGCGCCCGTGAGTGCCCGGACTGGTGCATCTACATCGACTCCCACAAGGAGACGCTGCCGGCCGCCGACCCGAACGCGCGCGCCCGCACCCGCAACGTGCTGGACCGGTTCGCCATCGACTTCTCGCTCTGCATGTACTGCGGGATCTGCATCGAGGTGTGCCCGTTCGACGCGCTGTTCTGGTCGCCCGAGTTCGAGTACGCGGAGACCGACATCCTGGAGCTGACCCACGAGCGGGACCGGCTGCGGGAGTGGATGTGGACGGTGCCGGTGCCGCCGGCGCTGGACCCGGCGGCCGAGGAGCCCAAGGAGATCGCCACCGCGCGCAAGGCCGCCGACAAGCTGGCCGCCGCCGCGGCCAAGGCGGNNNCCCGCCGGGACCGCCGGGACCGTCGAGACGCAGGACGGTGGTGACGCGTGAGGGGCACCGCCGCGCTGCTCGCCGCGACCGGGCCGCTGGACCCGGCCGCGCGCTCGTTCCTCTCCCCGACCGGGGTGGAGATCGTCTTCCTGCTGGTCGGCATCGCCGTGCTCGGCTCGGCCGTGGTCGCCGTCACCACCAAGCAGCTGGTGCACGCCGCGCTCTGGCTGGTGGTCGCGCTCGGCGGCCTCGCGGTGGAGTTCCTGCTGCTCACCGCCGAGTTCATCGCCTGGGTCCAGGTGCTGATCTACCTCGGCTCGGTGGTCGTGCTGGTGCTGTTCGGGCTGATGCTCACCAAGGCGCCGATCGGGCGCTCGCCGGACGCCGACTCCAAGAACCGCTGGGTCGCCCTGGTGGTCGCGCTGGCCTCGGCCGGAACGCTGGTGACGCTGGTCGTGGACGCCTTCCGGACGTCCTGGATCGACCTCGGCGCGGGCGGCGGCTCGGCGGCGGCGACGGGCGAGAGCCTGTTCCGGACCTGGGTGCTGCCCTTCGAGGCGCTCTCGGTGCTGCTGCTGGCCGCGCTGGTCGGCGCGATCGTGCTGTCGCGCGGCGACCGCCGACGGGTGCCGGCGCCGCGGGCCGGACGGATCCGGGCCGGCCGCCCGGTGGGCTCCAACAGGACGGTCGCCCAGAGCGCGCCCGAGGCCCCGTCCGCCCCCGCCGCCCCGACCGCTCCGCCTGCTCCGACCACCACCGAGCAGGAGGGCTGATGCACCTCGCCTACCCCGTCGTCCTCGCCGCGCTGCTGTTCAGCGTCGGCGTCTACGGCGTCCTCGCCCGGCGCAACGTCGTCCTGGTGCTGATGTCCGTCGAGCTGATGCTCAACGCCGTCAACCTCAACCTCGTCGCCTTCGACGCCTGGCTGCGCGACGCGCTGCACGCCGGGCAGGCGCTGACCCTGTTCACCATCACCGTCGCCGCCGCCGAGATCGGCCTCGGGCTCGCCATCGTCCTGCTGCTGTTCCGGGCCCGGGGCACGGCGGACATCGACCGGGTCACCGCGCTCGGCGACCCGGCCGAGTCCACCGCCGACGCCGGGGAGGCGCCGGCCGGAGCCGAGGCGCTGAAGGGCCAGGCCGCCGCATGAACCTCGCCCTGCCCGCCCTCGTCCCCGCGCTGCCCGCGCTCGGCGCGGCGGCCACCCTGGCCGCCGGCAAGCGCGCGCCCGGCCTCGCCCGGCCGCTGGCGATCGTGCCGGTCGCCGTCTCGGCGGTGCTCGCGCTGGTCGTCGCGATCCAGCTCGGCAGCGGCCAGGCGCTGGACGCCGCCACCCGGCTCACCCCGACCGGCGGCCCGGACATCGCGCTGGCGATCCACCTGGACGGCTTCAGCTCGCTGATCTCGGTGCTGGTCGGCCTGGTCGCCACCTGTGTGCAGGTCTACTCGACCGCGTACCTCAAGGACGACCCGCGCTACCCCTCGTACGCGGCGCTGGTCTCGCTGTTCACGGCGGCGATGTTCCTGGTCGTCTACTCCGGCGACCTGGTCGTGCTGCTGGTCGGCTGGGAGGTCATGGGCATCTGCTCGTACTTCCTGATCGGCCACCACTGGGAGAGCGAGGACGCCCGCTCCGCCTCGCTGAAGGCCTTCCTGGTCACCAAGCTCGGCGACGTGCCGTTCCTGTTCGGGATCTTCCTGCTCGGTGCCGACGCCGGGAGCTTCCGGATCGAGGACGTGCTGCGGGCCGCCACCGAGGGGCGGCTCGGCCACCCGACGCTGGTCGCGCTGCTGCTGCTGGCCGGAGTGGCCGGCAAGAGCGCGCAGTTCCCGCTGCACACCTGGCTCCCGGACGCGATGGCCGGCCCGACGCCGGTCTCCGCGCTGATCCACGCCGCCACCATGGTCGCGGCCGGCATCTACCTGGTGGCCCGGCTGCTGCCGGTCTTCCTGCTCTCCGGCGCGGCGCTGGTGGTGCTGGCGGTGATGGCCGCCGTGACGATGATCGGCTCGGCGCTGTGCGCGCTCGCCCAGGACGACCTCAAGCGGGTGCTGGCCTACTCGACCGTCGGCCAGCTCGGCTACATGGCCGGCGCGCTGGCCAGCGGCGACCGGCAGGCCTCGGTGTTCCACCTGGTCAGCCACGGCGCGTTCAAGGCGCTGCTGTTCCTCGCGGCCGGTGTGGTGATCCACGCCGCGCACACCAACTCGATCTCCGCGATGTCCCGGATCCGCGGGCTGCGCAGGCGCGTCCCGGACGCCTACTGGACGATGGCCATCGCGCTGGTCGCCCTGGTCGGCCTGCCGCCGTTCGCCGGCTTCTTCAGCAAGGAGGCGGTGCTGACCGCCGCCGAGCACGCGGCCAACGGCGAGGCGCTGACCAACGGCCTCGGCCCCGCCTCGGCGGTGCCGCAGGCGGCCGGCTGGATCGTGCTGATCTCGGCCGGACTCACCGCGCTGCTCACCGCGGCGTACGCGGCCCGGCTGTTCCTGGTGGCCTTCCACAGCCCGGCCGGCGCGGCCG